>JBLHFL010000021.1:0-16742 GCA_047618105.1 Granulosicoccus sp. | reverse complement strand
TGCGGTGCCCGACTCTGACTTCATCGCCGCTAAGGCACCGACGAGGAAAGAACCTTCGTGCTCGGCAAAAACAATAGACTGGACGTTCGGTAAGTCAACCACCGAATCGATGATCACAAATTGGCTGTCCGGGAATTCAGCCGCAACTTTTGTCACTGAACTGCCAAAGCTAAAACCTACCGCGACAATCGGGCTTTGGCCACGGCTGGCTAAGCGACGCAAACCTTGCTCACGCTGCTCTTCATTCTGAGGTTCAAACTCACGAACCTGAATACCCTTGTCTTTAACGAATTGTTCTGCGCCATTGCGGAATACATCTTCGTTAAAGGACTTATCAAATTTACCCGCGGTGTCATAAATTACAGCCGGCGCAAAATCTGCGGCAATCGCAGATGCAGATAAACCGATAACCGCCGAAGCAGCAAGCGTTAATAATGCTTTCATGGAAAATCCCCTCTAATATTATTTTTGGTTTTCGTTACGCTCGGCGCAACCTATGGGCGGAATCATCACCACCTTAAGCAATCCTGACCTTCCGGTCAAGACATGGAACTTATTACTTTTTCATTATACACAGTTACACCTGACTGACACTGACAGAGAGGGGTTTCGTTAACAACGGGTTAACATTCCTTGCGGCACTATTTTGATACAGATACTCGACTGCTGTTGATACATATCAGAGCAAATGCAGTTCAATTCACTATGCTTTTCGAGGTAAATACAGGAGAGGGAAGATGACTTATCTGTGTCCAGACTGCCAACAGCCGCTTGAAGTCTTGGTCGCTTGCGGTAGCCGCGATTACTTCTGCAACCAATGCCAACAGTTAGTCAGTAAAGGCCGCGTCGTGCAACTCGATGCCGGGCCCGTCGAACCCTTAAAAGGCGAGATGCAGAAGCGTTAAATTAGCCCGCTAGGACTTTAGGGAGGCACAAAGAGAGAGAGGGAGGGAGGGAGAGAGAGAGCCTACCCAACGCGCAGCCAAACTGGCTGGGGTGGGTAGGCTCAGGCAGGCTTAGAGTTTAGCCTCAACTAGCGCGACCAGGGCCGCCGAGCTGATGCCAAAATGTTTGAACAGCTCACCGGCGGGCGCCGACTCACCGAAGCTGGACATACCAATAATGCCACCTTCCAGACCCACATACTTAAACCAGAAGTCCTTGGTTGCCGCTTCGATAGCAAAGCGCTTCACACCAATCGGCAAGACTGACTCTTGATAGGCTGAATCTTGGGCATCAAATACCGTGGTACAAGGCATCGAGACAACCTGAACGTTTTTACCTTGGGCACTTAGCACCTCGGCCGCTTCGAGCGCCAAGGTGACTTCGGAGCCGGTACTAATCAATACCAGGTCGGCCGGAGCCTGAGGCGCACGCAATACATAGGCGCCCTTACGGATATTGGCCAGCTGCTCCGCCGTGCGTACCGAATGAGCTAGGTTTTGGCGTGAAAACACCAGCGCCGTTGGTGTTTCAGTGCTCTCAATCGCCGCGACCCAGGCCACCGCACTTTCAACCGCATCGGCGGGGCGCCAGGTATGCAAGTTCGGTGTCGCCCGCATGGCCGCCAGCTGTTCAACCGGTTGGTGGGTCGGTCCGTCTTCGCCCAAACCGATGGAATCGTGGGTATAAACATGAATCACCGGCTGCTTCATGATAGCGGCCATACGAATCGCGTTACGGGCATATTCCATAAAGATAAAGAAGGTCGCGCCATAGGGCTTCAAGCCACCGTGTACGCTAATGCCATTCATGATGGCGGACATACCGAATTCACGCACACCGTAGTAACAGTAGTTACCCGACGGATCCGCACTACTAATGCCTTGCGCACCACTCCAAAGGGTTAGGTTAGACGCGGCTAAGTCAGCCGAACCGCCAAAGAGCTCTGGCAAGTGCGGCGCTAGGGCTTCAATAGAGTTCTGCGATGCCTTACGGCTAGCGATGGTCTCACCCTTGGTGTTGACGGCGGCAATAAAAGCCTCGGCGTCGGCGCCAAAACTGGCCGGCAATTGACCATGCATACGGCGCACAAACTCATCGGCTAACTCAGGAAAAGCTGCTCGATAGGCCTCAAAGCGCTCATCCCAGGCGGCTTCGCGCTGGGCACCCGGTGCCGTTGCATCCCAGGCCGATTTAATCGGTGTTGGAATGTCAAAAGGTGCTGCCGTCCAACCGAGGCGAGCTCGAGTCAGGGCTATTTCATCATCGCCAAGCGGCGCGCCGTGGCAGTCTTCCTTACCTTCTTTGTTCGGTGAGCCAAAACCAATAATGGTCTTGCAGCAAATCAACGTAGGCTGTTCGGAATTGGCCTTGGCGGTAGCAATCGCTTGATGAATTTCTTCTGCATCGTGGCCATTGACCCTTGGGATCACCTGCCAGCCATAGGCTTCGAAGCGCTTGACCGTATCATCGGTAAACCAACCTTCCACTTCGCCATCGATTGAAATGCCATTGTCGTCATAAAAGGCAATCAGCTTGCCCAGACCCAAGGTGCCGGCCAGTGAACTGACTTCGTGGGAAACGCCTTCCATCATGCAACCGTCGCCAAGAAAGACGTAAGTGTTGTGATCGACAACCTCATGTCCTGGGCGGTTAAACTGCGCGGCCAAAACCTTCTCCGCCATCGCCATACCAACGGCATTGGCAAGACCCTGGCCCAATGGACCGGTAGTAGTTTCAACACCCGGCGTGTAGCCATATTCAGGATGGCCTGGTGTGCGTGAATGCAGTTGACGAAAATTTTTCAGATCATCGATGGTCAGGTCATAGCCACTCAGGTGCAGCAATGAGTAGTGCAACATCGAGCCGTGGCCGTTTGACAGCACAAAACGATCGCGGTTAAACCACTTCGGGTTGGCCGGGTTGTGTTGTAAATAGTCAGCCCAAAGTACCTGGGCGATATCGGCCATACCCATGGGCGCACCTGGGTGACCCGATTTGGCTTTTTGAACGGCATCCATGCTCAGGGCACGAATCGCATTGGCAAGTTCACTGCGTGAAGGCATCTTTACTCTTTCCTCAGAATAGGGAGTGATTGACGTTGACGGCATTGATAATTAGAGCGGCGAATTGTCCCAGAAAGGAGGGGGCGAGGCAAAGCAGAATGCGCCCATTTCAGCCGAAAAAGGCACTATTTGTGGGCATATTCACGGTTTTATGCTGATTGGGCCTAGTTAGTCGCGGCGAAGGCCCTTCCAGGGCATAAGCCTTACTTGTAGGCAATCGAGGCGAGAATCCGTCGCTGACCGGTAAAGGGTTGACGCGCATGCAGCACGGTGTGGTTGTTGAGAAATAATACATCCTGACTGTGCCAGCTGAAGTTAACGCACAACTGCGCCATACGCTGGACGGTTTTAGCCATCACTTGGGCGTCCATGACCTCGCCGTCGCCACTCACAACCGCCTTATTGGCGACATTACGTGCATCATCCCAGCCGGTGTAGACGGCCAGAATGGAATTGAAAAAGGTTTTCTGCTGGCTCTCGTCATCAAAACGGATCGCCGGCAGGGTTTGCGACTCGGTGCGCAGCTCGTCGTTATCGAGCCAGGTCCAAGTCATCTTATGCTCCAACAGAACCCGTTCGCACTGAGCCCGCGTCTCGACCTTAAAGGTTTCCTGCCAGGATCGCCCAATTGGCGATTGGGTATCGGTGACCGCAGGCATTACCCGGATGTAGCGCACACCCTCACGCTCAATTTTCTCGGCATAGTCGGTATCCACTTCAAAAAAGGCAGAACAGATTTCCGCCGAATGCAGGATGGATGTCGCCCCCCCGGTTTCGGGCGCTATATCGCAATAGAAAAAGATATAGCCGGGTGGATGAGGCGTCTGAGCCATCTCGTGGTGAAACGGGATCGTTTCCGTCGCCGGCGATTCATTCGCAGTCACGATACGCGACTGGGTTACCTGGGTTCGCGGTGCGGCGCCGCCGACATAGGGCATGTTTTGATAAGCCGTCTGATCCAGCATCGCTTCGAAGCCTTCGGCATCGGTAACGGGAAAGCCACGGAACAGCAGGGCGCCGTGATCGATCAACTTGGCGTGCAGCTCTGCGCGATGGTCGGCCATCCACTCTTGAAAAGCAGACTTTTCACTGGCCACGGCGGCATTCGGCGGGAGAATGACCAGAGGAAAATCACGGCCATTGACCTGTTTCTGCTGCGCTATCTTGCCAATGATTAGGGTCATGCTCTGCCTCGCAAAGATACATCAATAGTATATGAATAGATCGTAGGCCAACCTTAGCAATGAAATGTCATGATGTAAATCAATGCTGTAGGATTTGACTTAAAATAGGTCGCCTTTTAACTCTTAGGGGCGCCAATGCTGGGCAAATTCGGTAAATCGATGGACCAGCGGTGTCAGGGCCACCTTCTCCAGATGCACGATGGCAAAGGTGCGTTTTAACTGCAGTACGGTGGGTAGCTCGACCAGGGTGCCTGTTGTCAGCTCATCGACCAGGGCCAACTCGGACAAGCAGCCGATACCCAGACCGGCCCGAACTGACTGTTTGATCGCCTCCTGACGGTTCAACGCGAGGCGAATGCGCGGCGTTTCCTGGCGCTGGGCAAAGGCTTGATCGAAGACTGCGCGGGTGCCCGATCCCCTTTCACGCACGATCCACGGCAGAGTCGACCATTCACCTTCCGGCACCTTGGCCAACTTCAGCCACTGTGCATCGGGCCGGCAGAACACCTTGAGTTGATCTTCCCGCCAGCGATTTACCGACACACCAGTTGCCGATGTCGGGCCTTCGATAAAACCGATACTCGCTAGGCCGCTGGTAACCCGCTCAATCACACCGTCACTGTTATGGATCGAGAGCTCGGGCTCGACTAGCGGGTAGTTGGCAATAAAGCCGGCCAATAGCTTGGGCATCAGATAGGAGGCTATGGTTTCGCTGGCGCTGACGCGCAGCTTGCCGCCAATAAAATCCGCCTGTGGAAAGGCCAAGCTGTCCAGGTGAATCAACACCTGAAGGATTTTCGGCAAGGCCTGTTGCCCAGCCTCGGTCAGGGTCAACGTGCGGCCGATTTTGCGGAACAGGTCATAGCCCAGTTGGCGTTCTAGCTCTTTCAACGACTGGCTGGCTGCTGACTGACTGATGGCTTGCTCATCAGCGGCGGCGGTCAGGGAATCCAAGCGGGCGATGGCAGCGAAGAGCTGTAACTGTCTCAAGCTAACATTCATAAGTTTTTCTAATGTTTAGGTTAAGTTATATCCAATATATTTAACTAAAATCAGGCGGTAGAGTACAGGTCTAAATGCACTGGACGCTGCGAATGTGGATTCTGCTCCCCCTGATTGGCGCTATCGCCTATGGCTTGGCGCAACTGACGTGGGCCCGCCATCTTGGTTTGGGCGCATTGCCAATGGCCATCGGACTGGGCATCCTAGTGGGCAATTTGTTTACCCCTCTATGGTCGACGCGCAGCGAGCAGGTGCTCGCCTTCAGTAAAAAACGTCTTTTACGCATTGGCATCATTCTCTTTGGCAGTCATTTGACCTTACAACAACTGATAGCGGTTGGTTGGCAGGCGGCCGTGCTCGATCTGGTGGTGATTTGCTCGGTACTGTCGGTTGGCTATTGGGTCGGTGTCAGGGTCCTCGGGATGAGCCGTGAGGCGACCATCCTGACCTCGGTCGGCAGCGCCGTGTGCGGGGCCGCCGCCATCTTAGCGACTGAACCGGTGTTGAAGGCCAAACAACAGGACGTCAGCGTGGCAGTGGCTACCGTTGTCGTCTTTGGTACCCTGGCGCTGTTTTGCTATCCATTGATTTTTAGCCTGACCGGGCTCAGCAGCTCTCAGTTCGGCGTCTATATTGGCAGTACCGTGCATGAGGTCGCCCAGGCGGTTGCCGCGGGCCAGGCGATCGATGGTGCTGCCATGAACAGCGCCCTAATTACCAAGTTGATGCGGGTCATGATGCTGGCACCAGTTGTTGTGCTGATCGGCTGGCTCTATCAGCGCACTCAGATCGAAACAGCCAATGGACCGTCGGCGGCGATACCCTGGCCCTGGTTTGTCTTTGGCTTTATCGCCATGGTGACGTTAAACAGCCTGATTGATTTGCCGGCCGCGCTGCGCCATGCACTGCAAGTTAGCGCGCAGCTCGCGTTAATCTTGGCGATGACGGCGCTGGGTCTGCAAACGCGCTTTGCGGCCCTACGCCAGGCTGGGGCCAAGCCACTAATCTTGTCCGCATTGCTGTTTGCGCTCTTGCTCGGCGGTGGACTGGTGGTCCACCAGTTGCTTTACTAGCGTTGATCCAACTTCATATTGAGAAAAGCATAGGCGGCATTAAAGGCCGGTTGTTGAAATTTCTTCAGCTCCAAACCGCCGAAGTCGGTCGAGGGCGGCGCCGCCTTGAATTGCTCCTTGACCTGGGCCGTGGCCAGCACCGAAACCGGTAGGCCGATTAGCTGAATGGCCGCCTCTAACTTAAAGCTGGTGGAACTGCCGGCAAACTTGCCCTTCTGTTCACGTCGCAGGATCACAACTTCATCAATATGGTAATCCTCCAGTAGCTTTTTAAAGGCAAACTGAAATTGGCGAATCACGTCGGTATCCTCAGATTGAGACACGGTGAACAGGCGCTGACGACAATCGGGCACTTGAAAGGCGCCCTGGTCGTAGCCTACTAAACTGATAATCGCTTCGCTGCCTTTTAATTCTACGCCACAGACTTTCATACTTATCCTTCAATCCCGTTGTCTAGCCGGCGATTATAGCCGGTCTTGGCCTAGGTAGGTGATTGATCTTCACCTCTTGGGCAGAATAGTTGCGCTGCACACGAATCGATCTCATGGTCGGGCCATCGCAGACGCTTGGAAAGGCCAGGTTGGTCGGGTAAGCTTTGGCTTCACTTCACATCCGAACCGTCTAGCTATGCCAAACCCTCTTGATAACGCGAGCGAATATCTGTCGCAAACCTTCGTCGGTCTCGATCTGTCCAATGAAACACTCAGTTTTAAAGAATTCGACGGCTGCGTCTTTAAAGAGTGCCGCTTTGACAGCGTTACCTTCAAGAACTGCAAATTTATCGAATGTGAATTTGTCAGTTGTAACCTGAGTGTCGTCAACATGAGCTACAGCCGATTTATGGACGTGGCCTTTACCCAAAGCAAGATTATCGGCGTCGACTGGACCAAGGCTGCCTGGCCCAATCTCTCATTGCCGGCGCCGATCGCATTTCGACAATCGCTGCTCAACGATTCATCGTTCTATGGTTTGCATCTGGCCGATCTTATTATTGAAGACTGTAAAGTCCACGATGTGGATTTTCGTGAGGGCAACTTCAGCCAGGGTGATTTTTCCGGATCGGATTTCGCCAACAGTCTCTTTAATGGGGCCAACCTCAGTGGCGTGTCGTTTGAAAACGCCGAGAACTACTATATCGACCTGAACCACACCAATATTAAACAGGCAAAGTTCAGCCGGCTCGAGGCCGTCTGTTTGCTGGAGAGCTTGGATATTGAATTGCTGGACTGAGATGCAAAAAGGCCCGATGCATAAGCATCGGGCAAGACATCACAGGATCATCGGGGTTCTTTGCTGCGCGGCTGAACGGTCGGCCCGGTAAAGAACCGACCTGCTTTGCAATGGTGTTTGAACTTTTACTGCAGATCCGACTTATAGTTCTCTGCGATCGCCTGTTCGGCCTTGGTCGCTTCAGAGACGAGTAACTTATAGTACTTACCACCAGACTTGACGTTCTTTTCAAACCAGCTGTAAACCGGCATCGCTGCGGCCTTGAACTGTTCTTTTTCAGCGGGTGTGGGCACATACAGACTGCCGCCGGCCTTATTAAAGTCCTGGTAGGCCTGAATCGATTTACGCTTCGGTGAGGCAAAGGTGGCTTGCTGTAAGGCATTAAAACCGTCCACGATCACGCGGCGCAAGTCTTCGGGCATATCCAAGAAGGCCTCGTTATTCATATACCACAGGGCTGCCATATAGGCGTGGCCATCGAGGGTGACATATTTCAGACCCGCCTCAGTGAACTTCATACCCATGATATCGGTAATGCCATTTTTCGACCCTTCCACTACACCCGTTTGAAACGAAGTGTACAGTTCTGGCCATGGGATCGGCGTTGGGCTGGCGCCCATGGCCTTAACCAATTCTTGCGGCAAATCGGCAACCACGGTGCGTATCTTCAAGCCCTTTAGATCGCTTGGCTGCTGCACTTGGCGCTTGGTGTTGGCAAAGTTGCGCCAGCCACCGGTATTGCCAATGGTCATCAGGCGGATGCTGTCGTCAGAATCGGCCAGGATATCGGCGCGCATTTCGCGCACAAAGTCGCCACTTAGAACGGCTTCGGCGATGCGGTCGTCACGTAACAGATAGGGTAAGTCGAGGACCTGAACATAGGGGAACATGTTCGCTGCGCCACCGGAGGTGGAAATATAGATATCAACCGAACCGTCCTCTAAGGCTTGCAGACATTCGGTGCCATTGGCACAGAGTTGGGTTCCGATAAAGAGATCAACCGATATCTTGCCATTGGAATGGGCTTCAACAAAGTCTTTAAAGACCACCAGACCGTCATAGTCTTCATCGTTTTCATTGGAGTTGGCGACGGCCCGTAAGTTAAAGTCGGCCGCATGAGCGATGCCGATCGATAGGGTTAGTGCCGCAACCGCCAAGCCACTGGCGAGTTTTTTGGCGAACATTTTGTGCTCTATATTCATGAAATTTGCCTCATTATTGTTGTTTTAGTGAGCCTAGCTCTTACAGGGTGTTGCTCGATAGCGGCCTTTCGACCGCTCCTTATGCCTAGGCCAAACCAAGCAGTCTCGGAATGGTCATAGAAATAGCGGGAAAGTAGGTAATTAAAAATATCATCAGAAATTCAACGGCCAGAAACGGCAAGATGGCCTTGGCGATCGACTCAACTCGTTCACCGGAAACGCTCGATGCGACGAACAACACCAGACCCATCGGCGGTGTCGCCAGGCCCACCGTTAGGTTAACGCTCATAATTATCGCAAAGTGAACTGGGTCGATGCCCAACTGGATAAAAATCGGTGCCAAAATGGGACCCAATATAATGATGGCTGGCCCCGCATCGAGAAACATACCGACAACAAAGAGCAGTATATTGATGGCAAAGAGCAGAATGAGGGCGTTATCGCTGATCGCCAACACCCAGTTGGCCAGGTCTTCGGCAGAGTGCGATAAACTCACCACCGTTTTAAAGGCAATGGCGGCGCCAACGATAAGTAGGACCGCAGCCGATGACATAGCCGATCGAGTGAAAATTTGCGGCAGATCCGACAGCTTGACCGTTTTCATCACCCAAATACTGAGCACAAGGGCATAACCTACAGCGATGGCTGAGGCTTCGGTGGGCGTGAATACCCCAAATAGAATGCCACCCAGAATGATAATGGGCGTCAGCAAGGGCAAGAAGGCGGCCTTGGTCGCCGCACCCTTTTCTTGCCAACTGGCTTTTTCACGCGCAACGGGGAAGTTATGTTTTTTCGCCAGCAGGGCGGTTACCGCCATCAGGCCTAAGCCGATTAATAGCCCGGGTATGACGCCCGCGGCGAAAAGCGCCGCGACCGACACCTCCATGGTGTAGGCGTAGATAATCATAATGCCCGAAGGCGGGATAATCGGGCCAATCACCGAGCTGGCGGCGGTAATGGCGGCCGCAAAACGGCGACTATAACCATTTTTTTCCATCGCCGGTATCAACATTGAGCCCAGCGCGGACGTGTCGGCCACGGCCGAGCCCGACATACCCGCAAACAACATGCTGGACATTATATTGACGTGGGCCAGGCCACCGCGGACGTGACCGATAAAGACCTGCGATAGGTTCACCAGGCGAATGGTAATGCCGCCCCGATTCATGACCTCGCCGGCGAGCATAAAAAAGGGAATCGCCATCAGCGGAAATGAGTCGATGCCGTTGTAGATATTGCGAAACAACATTGGCACGTCGCGACCCATGTCACTCAGCAACAGCATCAGACCGGGCGCAAATAGGGTGGCAAAGAACACCGGCAGACCGAGCAGCAGAACCAACAGAAATAGCGGCAAAAATAGCGTTAACATCGGCGGCTAGTCTCCAGTGGGGGCTTGATAGTGGGTCGGCGCGGCGAGTCCCAGAAGATTTTTCAAGATCAGTTCAATATTGACCAACAACATTGTGCCGAAACAGACTGGCATCGCCAGATAGATCCAGGCACGAGGCAATTTAAACGACGCCGCCCGGGTACGAAAACCGCGTTCGAAAAATTCCAAGCCTAGGGTAAAGAGCCGAAACAGGACCAGGGCGGCGATCACCAAGAGCAGCAGCTTCAACAGCCGGGCCATCGCGGGGGGCATCATCTCATGCAGCATGTCGATCGCCACAAAGGAACCGTTGTGATAGGCCTGCGCCGCCACCAACGCCATCATCCAGATCATAAAGGCACGGGCGACCTCTTCAGGCCATGGCAGCGCACTATTTAAAACATAGCGACAAAATACCTGCAGCAGAATAGTGAGCACCATCAGCGCGACCAACACCCAAGCCATATTGGCACTAATGGTCATTAGCATTCGGTTAAAACGTTCCAGCCTGCTGTGCATCCAATGCAGGGCGGTCATGGCTGGAGTTCCAAATTATGCGCGCATGGCATGTTGAGTTCCCATTATTCTTATTGTTATTTGGCGATAGCCTCGCAAGCCGGAACCCAAAGGTCGGTGGCATTGCGATGGTCTGTTGATACCGATTGGGCTGCCTGGATTAATACAGTGAAGCCAAAACCCATAATGTTCATTATCATCTATCATTGATTTACTTTTTTCTTGCCAGAGAACACTAGCAATGTATGATGCTGATGTAAATCAATTATAGATGAATTCATTAAAATCAGGATCTTCTAATATGATACGATAGCGCTCGCCAGACTGATCACCATTTGAAGGAAGTAGTGTCTTGACCAACCAGATTAGCGACAGAATTAATGCCGACTTCGGCGCCCGTCAGGGTAAACGACGACCCATGTACGTTCAGGTCAGTGAACTACTGCTGAGGGAAATTAATGCCGGCCATTGGCGCGAAGGGGAACGACTGCCGATCGAGGCCGATCTGGCGGTTGAACTGAAGGTCGCTGTCGGAACGCTACGTAAAGCCCTGGCTTTACTCGAGAATGACGGCCTGGTGGAGCGTCGGCAGGGCTCCGGCACCTATGTCAAACGGCCCGCACGAGAAGCGGTCTATCAACTCTTTCGCTTGGAGCTACTGGACGGTGGTGGCACACCACACGCCCAAACCCTGACTGTGCGCAAAGAAGCCAACACAGAAGTCGCTGAACGTTTTAGTTGCCCTGCCGATACGCTTTTTTGGCGCATTGAACGCAAGCGCTTCTTGAACCAGAGCGCGATCGCGGCGGAAGAAATGTGGGTCCGCGCCGCGCATGCCGAAACGCTCAGCGCGGCCGAATTGGATGAGTCTCTGTACCGCCATTATCGCGAGCATTTTGGTTTCTGGATCAGTCGGGTCGAGGATCGTCTGCGCGTTTTTCCGGCCACCAATTGGGCCGCGCAAATACTCGACTTAGCGCCCGCTACCGCCCTGGGGTGGATAGAGCGGCTTAGCTGGTCCGGTGATGATCGCATCGAAGAGTATTCCCGCACCTGGTTTAACCCGGCCATCTGCCATTACGTCTCAAGGATGTCCTAAGCGGGGAAACCAAGTCAGGCGGATAGGCTCTTAACAGAACCAAATCGAACACCCTAGATTAGCAAATGGAGCATCCTTATGACCTTAGGCTATGGAATCATCGGTTGCGGCATGATGGGCCAAGAGCACATTCGCAATATTCAGTTACTGCCCCAAGCCAGCGTGCGTGCGGTCTATGAGCCGGACCCTGAAATGCAACAACGGATCTTGGCGCTGGTGCCCGAGGTCCGCTTCGAACCGTCGATCGAGACCTTATTGGCGGCGCCAGACCTCGATGCCCTGGTCATCGCCAGCCCCAACTTTATGCACGCCGAACAACTCTTAGCGGTACTGGCTCAGACCGACTTACCCGTTCTGGTGGAAAAGCCGTTGGTCACCTGTCGCGACGATATCGAGCGCATACGCCAGGCTGCGGCTGGTCACCGCGCACCGCTCTGGGTTGCCATGGAATACCGCTATATGCCGCCGGTGGCCGCCCTACTGGGCCAGATTCGCAGCGGCGCGCACGGCGTGACCCGACAGTTCAGCGTGCGCGAGCATCGCTTCCCCTTCCTGACCAAGGTCGGCGACTGGAACCGGTTTAATAAAAACACTGGTGGCACTTTGGTTGAAAAATGCTGTCATTTTTTCGATCTGATGCGTTTGCAGTCCCAGAGTGAGGCGATTCGAGTCTTCGCTTCCGGCGGCATCGACGTCAACCATCTCGACGAACGCTATGACGGCCAGGCACCGGATATCCTCGACAATGCCTACGTCATAGTGGATTTTGCCAACGGTCAACGGGCCCTATTGGAACTCTGTATGTTTGCCGAGGGCTCGCGCTATCAAGAAGAGCTCTGTGCGGTTGGCGAACGGGGTAAGTTGGAAGCCTCGGTGCCCGGACCGGGCCGGTTTTGGAACACCGAGTTGGGTCCTGCACCCACTCCACAGCTGGTATTCAGTCCCCGTCAGCCAAGCGGCCCGGTGACCACCCCGATACCGGTCGACCCGACCCTGCTGGCCGCAGGCGATCACAATGGCTCGACCTACTACCAGCACCTGGGCTTTTATCGGGCCATTACCGAAGGTCAAGCTGTCGAGGTATCGGTGGCCGATGGGCTCAAGGCCGTCGTGCTCGGTTTGGCCGCCCAACAGTCGATTGCCACCGGTCTCGCGGTCGCAATAAGCAACGATGGCTGGCATTTCGAATAGCGCAGACGGGTCTCGACGGCTAGGGGCCGAGCCCTCGCCGCAGGCTCTAAGCCTCCCCCTAGGCTCCCTGTACAGGGGCCCTCAAGATCTATATCAAAATATATTGATATAGATCTTGAGGAAAACATCCAGCACTGCTATCGTCTCATCCATGGACCTATCCGATTACGCGGCGTTTTTTAAAGCCATCAGTGACCCAACCCGGCTGACCGTGCTGCAATTGCTCGGCAGCAGCGCCTATGGGGTGCTGGAATTGAGTGAAATGCTCGATGTGAAACAGTCGGGCATGAGTCACCACCTTAAGGTTTTAAGTAAGGCCGGCTGGGTCGATAGCCGACGCGAGGGCAATAGTATCTATTACCGCCGCTCGCTCGGGGACGCGCTGAACCTGCAGCAACAGTTGTTTCGCGAATTGGATCAACAGCCGTTGCCCGATCCGGTACTGGCTCAGCAACAACGTATTCGCGCCGAGCGGTTAACTCGCGCACGGCAGTTTTTTGTTGAGCATGCCAACGAGTTTGTCCTGCACCAGGAGCGCATCGTGCTGTTTGAGCATTACGGGCCAGAGGCACTGCAGCTGTTAGACAGCCTTCAGCGCTCGCCGCACGAGCGGGTATTGGAGGTCGGCCCCGGCAAAGGCGAGTTTCTTAAGGCCTTAGCTCAGCGCTTTCACCGGGTCGTCGGTATCGATATTTCTCCGGTGATGTTGGCGCAAGCAACGGCATTTTTGGGTGAGAGCTCGGCGGTTGAACTGATCGAAGGCAATACCGATACCCTGCTCGGGCATGCGGATCGGTTCGATATCATTTTTTATAACATGGTCTTGCACCATGTGCCGATGCCCGAGGCTGAGATTGCCCAATGCGCACAGCTGCTCAATCCCAATGGCGTGCTGATTGTGACCGATCTCTGTCGCCATGATCAGGAATGGGCGCGTGACCAGTGTGGCGACCAATGGTTGGGTTTTGAACCGGAAGAATTACATCAGTGGGCGGGCCGACACGGTCTAGCACACAATCAAACACGATTTTTGGCGTTGCGAAACGGCTTTCAGGTGCAAACCCAAGTCTACCGTAATGCCTGACCGACTTACGAAATAAGGAACACTCCATGAGCGAATACAGTCTTTTTACCTCGGAAAGCGTCTCAGAAGGCCATCCCGATAAGATGGCCGACCAGATATCCGATGCCATTCTCGATGCCATTATCGGTGCCGACCCCCACGCCCGAGTGGCGGTGGAAACGCTGGTTAAGACCGGCATGGCAGTCATTGCCGGCGAAGTGCGCACCTCTACCTACGTCGATCTGGAAGATATTGTGCGCGGTGTCATTCTCGATATCGGCTATGACTCCTCCGACGTCGGCTTCGACGGTGCCTCCTGCGCCGTGCTCAACGCGATCGGCAAGCAGTCACACGATATCGCCGTCGGTGTCGATGAGGCGGGCGACAAAGATCTCGGTGCTGGTGACCAGGGTCTGATGTTCGGTTATGCCACCAATGAAACCGACAGTCTGATGCCCGCGCCGATCTTTTACGCCCATCGACTGGTCGAGCAACAGGCCCAGTTACGCAAGAAAGGTGTTCTGCCTTGGCTGCGCCCCGATGCCAAATCTCAGGTCACGCTGCGCTACGAGCACGGCAAGCCGGTGGCCATCGACGCAGTTGTGCTATCAACCCAGCACAACCCCGATATCGCCTTGTCCGACCTGCGCGAAGCGGTGATGGAAACCATCATCAAAGAAGTGTTGCCGACGGAGTGGTTGCACAAGGATACCCAATACCATATCAACCCGACCGGTAACTTTGTTATCGGCGGCCCAGTCGGTGACTGCGGTCTAACCGGGCGAAAAATTATCGTCGATACCTATGGCGGAATGGCCCGTCACGGTGGCGGTGCCTTCTCGGGCAAGGATCCGTCCAAGGTCGACCGTTCGGCAGCCTATGCTGTGCGCTACGTGGCGAAAAACATCGTCGCGGCTGGCCTGGCCGACCGTTGTGAAATTCAGGTCTCTTATGCCATTGGGGTCGCCGAACCGACCTCCATCTCGATCAATACCTTCGGTACCAACAAGGTCAGCGAAACGCTCATCGCCCAGCTGGTGCGCGATAACTTCGACCTGCGCCCGCGCGGCATTATCGAGATGCTCGACCTGCGCCGGCCAATCTACCGTCCGACCGCGGCCTACGGCCACTTCGGTCGTGCCGGCTTTAGTTGGGAAAATACCGATAAGGTCGACGCCCTAAAAAGTGGCGCCGGGCTCTAATTTTTGCGCGCGACTCGCGCCAGCATGCTGGACTCACCGTCCAGAACGTCCATATAGATGGGTTGCGCCAGAGGCCGGCCCATCACCGAAATCTCTTATTAAGGAACAGACTATGACAACTTTTACCGATTACCAGGTCGCCGATATGTCATTGGCCGACTGGGGCCGCAAAGAAATCGCCATCGCCGAAAGTGAAATGCCGGCACTTATGGCGCTGCGCCATAAGTATCGTGCCGATCAGCCATTGGCCGGTGCGCGCATCATGGGTTGTATCCATATGACCATTCAAACCGCAGTGCTCATCGAGACGCTGATCGACTTAGGCGCGGCCGTGCGTTGGTCTTCATGCAATATTTTCTCAACCCAGGATCATGCGGCGGCCGCTATCGCGGCGGCGGGCATCCCGGTATTCGCCTGGAAGGGTGAAACCGATGATGAATTTTTATGGTGTATTGAACAGACCATCCTAGCGGGTAAAGACGGCACCGAGGTCTGGGATGCGAACATCATTCTCGATGATGGCGGCGATCTGACCGAAATGGTTCACAGCAAATACCCACAGCTGCTTGCGCAAATTCACGGCATCTCGGAAGAAACCACCACCGGTGTACACCGATTACTGGATATGTTGGCCAAGGGCGAGCTCAAGGTGCCGGCGATCAATGTCAATGATGCGGTGACCAAGGCTAAGAACGATAACAAGTACGGCTGTCGTCATTCCTTAAACGATGCGATCAAGCGCGGCACCGACCACCTGTTGGCCGGTAAAAAAGCCTTGGTGATCGGCTACGGTGATGTCGGCAAGGGTTCGGCGGCGTCTCTGCGTCAGGAAAGCATGATCGTCAAGGTATCGGAAATCGATCCAATCTGTGCGATGCAGGCCTGCATGGACGGTTTTGAGGTTGTGTCTCCCTACAATGACGGTATCAACGACGGTACCGCGGCAAGCATTAACGTGCCGCTGCTGCACAACACCGACCTGATCGTGACCACCACTGGCAACACCAACGTTTGCGATCAACATATGCTGGCCGCGGTCAAGAAGGGTGCCGTAGTCTGTAACATCGGTCACTTCGATAATGAAATCGACACCGCCTTTATGCGCACCTCATGGCAGTGGACCGAAGTGAAGCCGCAAGTTCATCAGATCTATCGCAGCGCCGCCAGTGACGACTTTATTATCCTGCTGTCTGAAGGACGTCTGGTCAACCTGGGTAATGCCACCGGTCACCCAAGCCGTATCATGGACGGGTCGTTCGCCAACCAGGTCCTGGCGCAGATGTATCTGTTTGAACGTAAGTTCGCCGACTTGCCGGCTGCCGAGAAAGCCGCTAACCTTTACGTCAAAATATTGCCGAAAAAATTAGACGAAGAAGTGGCCGCCGAAATGGTCAAAGGCTTCGGCGGTGTGTTGACCACGCTGACCGAAACCCAGGCCAACTACATCAATGTACCCGTGGCCGGACCCTATAAGCCTGAAGAATATAAATATTGATTAGGAGCCGCCAGGCGCCTACAGCCAGCCGCACTACTGACCCAGTCAGCGCGCGGCTGGCGACTCAATTCAGATCACAGAGAAGACTATTATGAATACGCCAGT
>JBLHFL010000020.1:0-16778 GCA_047618105.1 Granulosicoccus sp. | reverse complement strand
TCATGTGATGGAAACCGGGGTGTTCTCTTACACCCGACAGAAAGAAATGAAGGGTTTGGGCCATGCTATCTTAGCAGGCGAAACCCTAATCGGTAATGAGCCCTTCGGCGTGGTGTTGGCCGATGACCTCTGTGTCAACGAGCCGGGCGAAGACAATGTGCTCGCGCAGATGGTCAAGATCTATCGTCAGTTTCGTTGTTCGATCGTTGCGGTCATGGAAGTGCCGACCGACGAGATTCACAAGTATGGTGTGATTTCCGGGGAGCTGATGAAAGACGGCCTCTACCGGGTCAGCGATATGGTTGAAAAACCGGATGCCAAGGATGCCCCGAGCAATCTGGCGGTCATCGGGCGCTATATTCTCACCCCGGATATTTTTGAAATCTTGCGCCATACCCCACCGGGGAAAAACGATGAGATTCAATTGACTGATGCCCTAAAGCAGCAGTGTCAGGATGGGGTCGTGTTGGCCTACCGGTTTAAGGGCACGCGCTTCGATTGCGGGTCGGTGCAGGGTTTTGTTGAGGCGACTAACTACTGCTTCGAAAATATATATATGAAAGGTGACAACAGCTAAATGGGCATCGACTGGCCATTGGCTTGATCTGCGCCCAACAAAAAGCCCGGTCAAGCCGGGCTTTTTTTATGCCAACTGACCCGTCCATAAATAAGTCTCCAAGGTGTCAACTTATTTCAGGACGGGTCAAACCGATAATCGGTTAGAGGACTAAGCGACGCACATCGGACAGCACCAGCGCGATAAAGGCGGTGAACTTCGCCGCATCAGCACCGTTGATGGCACGATGATCGTAGGACATCGACAACGGGGTAAAGTTACGCGGTACAAACTCCGTTCCGTTCCAATGCGGTTTAATGGCGTTCTTGGAGACACCCAAGATAGCCACTTCGGGTGCGTTGACGATCGGCGTAAAGGCGGTGCCACCTAAGGCACCCAGACTCGACACGGTAAAACAGCCACCCTGCATTTCAACCGACTTGACCTTGCCATCGCGCCCGCGTTTGGCAAAATCGATAATTTCCTCGGCTATCTGCCAGATCGATTTTTTATCGGCGTCTTTAATCACCGGAACGATCAAGCCATTGGGCGTATCAACCGCAATGCCTATATTGACATACTGCTTGTGGACCATGTGCTTACCATCGGCCATCAACGAGACGTTGAATTTCGGAAACTCGATCATAGCGGCGGCACAGGCCTTGACGATAAAGGCCAGTGGGCTAATCTTAATGCCGCGCTTTTCCATCTCACCCTTGAGCGATTGACGGAAGGCTTCGGTATCGGTCACATCGGCCTCATCGAACTGGGTCACATGCGGAATCACCAGAGCATTACGCACCATATTAACGGCGGTAAGCTGTTGAATACGGCTCATTTCCTTGATTTCGACAGTGCCAAAGCGCGCGAAGTCCTGATCGGGTACGGTCGGTAAACCGGCCCCGGCCGTGGTCTGCTGCGGCTCTTGTAAGCGTTTCTTAACCCAACCGGCGACGTCATCTTTGATGACTCGACCGCGTGGTCCGGTACCTGGCACTGCGCCAAGGTCGACACCAAATTCTCGAGCCAATTTACGCACCGCGGGACCGGCATGTACCGCCTTACCGGAAGCGACTGGCGCACTCGCGGGCACAGGGATCACGGGGGCAGGTGCTTCAGCCTTCGGCGCCTTAACCGCTGCTCGCGATGGAGCTGCGACGACCGGCGCGCTAAGCGCAGCGGCATTGGTTTTCACTTCAATCAGCTGAGTGCCTTGGGCAACGGTATCACCAACCTTAACCGTGATGGACACCACTTCGCCGGATATCGGAGAGGGTACATCCATCGAGGCCTTATCGGACTCCAGCACCACCAGGGTATCGTCAAGGGCTATCTGATCGCCGACCTGGATGGCTATCTCGATAACATTAGCGCTGTCCATGCCAATATCGGGCACGGTGACGGTTTCGATCGCCGACCCGGCCGCCGCTGCTGGAGCTGCAGTGGGTTCAGCAACGGTATTGGTCGCAGGTACGCTCGCTGGCGCAGGGCCGGCCGCCTTCAGTTCCAATAAAATTGAACCTTCAGAGACGGTATCGCCGACCTGCACGCTGATCGCGATCACCTCGCCACCCTGCGGTGCTGGCACATCCATGGAGGCCTTGTCGGACTCCAGAATCACTATGGTGTCTTCCTCGGCAATAACATCGCCGACCTTGACGGCGATTTCGATAATACTGGCGCTGTCCATGCCTATGTCTGGCACCAGCACGGTGGTTACGCTGCTGGTCGGTGCTGCAGCAACAGTCGTGTCAGCCACTGGGGCTGCGGCAACGGCTGGTGTGGCGGCTGGCGCATCGACGCTGCTGTTGTCGGTGCTCGCATCGCTGGCCAGTTCGATATAAATCAATTCATCACCTTCGGTGACGCTATCGCCTTCCTGGATCTTGACTTGGATAATTTTGCCGGCCACAGGGGACGGAACGTCCATCGAGGCCTTGTCAGATTCCAGCACCAGAATGGTATCGTCAACGCCGATCACGTCGCCCGCTTTCACGCTCACCTCAATACAGGTGGCAGAATCCATTCCGATATCGGGTACTCGGATAATTTCAGTGGTCATGTAAGACTCCTAATTCGGCAATCATACTGTCATTGGATTGGGTTTGTTGACGTCCAATGCATATTTTTTAATCGCTTTGGTCACTACCTTGGCTTCGATCACACCCTCATCGGCCAGGGCTTTTAATGCCGCCACGGTGATCCAGTTGCGATCTACCTCAAAGAAGTGACGCAGCTTGGCGCGCGAGTCACTGCGGCCAAACCCATCGGTACCCAATACGGTATAGGACTGGGGCACCCACTTGCGGATCTGATTGCCATAGTTTTTCATATAGTCACTGGCCGAAATAACCGGACCACGGCGCGCTTTGAGCATCTGCGTGACATAGGCTTCAGCCTGGTCCGCTTCCGGATGCAACAGGTTTTGCCGGTCGACTTCAAGACCATCACGGGTCAGTTCGTTATAGCTGGTGACCGCCCAAACATCGACTTCGACTTTATAGTCATTACGCAGCATTTCGGCTGCGGCACGAACTTCCTGCAAGATGGAACCAGAGCCGAACAGCTGCACAGCCTGCTTGCTCTTTTTAACGCCATCTTCCAGCAAATACATGCCTTTCTTGATGCCATCGATCATCTCAGGCTCTAAGCCGGGATGCTGGTAGTTCTCGTTCAGGGTCGTAATGTAGTAGAAAACATTTTCCTGATTCTCGATCATCCGGCGTAAACCGTCTTGGACGATGGTAGCAATCTCGTAGCCGTAGGTAGCGTCGTAGGTCACACAGTTTGGGATGGTGCCAGCCAATATATGACTGTGGCCATCCTGATGCTGCAAACCCTCACCGTTGAGAGTGGTCCGACCGGAGGTCGCGCCAATCAGGAAGCCCCGTGCCTGCAAATCGCCGGCGGCCCAAGCCAAGTCACCGATTCGCTGGAAACCAAACATGGAATAGTAAGCGTAGAACGGCACCAGCTGGTAATTATAAGTACTGTAAGAGGTTGCCGCGGCAATCCACGAGCTCATGGCACCGGATTCGTTGATACCCTCTTGCAGAATTTGGCCTTTGAGATCTTCTTTGTACCACATGACCTGGTTCTTATCCTGCGGGATGTAGGTCTGTCCCAAAGCCGAATAGATACCAAATTGGCGGAACATGCCTTCCATACCAAAGGTCCGGGCTTCGTCCGGGACAATCGGCACAATACGTTCGCCTATCGCCTTGTCTTTCATCAACTGAGATAACAGACGGACGAAGTTCATCGTGGTGGATATCTCACGGTCACCAGAATCTTTGGTGATCGAGTCGAAGGCCTCGAGCGTTGGCACGGTGATCTTGCCTTCGGCTTCTCTGCGACGGATCGGGATATAACCGCCGAGGTTATTCCGGTGGTTGCGGATGTACTGCATCTCAGGACTGTTTTCGTCCGGACGATAGAAAGGAATCTGACCTGCATCGAGATCGGCATCGGAAACGGGCACACCGCATCGGTCACGGAACTGCTTTAGGTCATCAACCGATAGTTTTTTCAGCGAATGAGTCATGTTCTTCGCTTCACCGGCTTCGATGCCATAGCCCTTGACGGTATGCGCCAAGATGACAGTCGGTTTGCCGTTGTTGTCATTGACCGCACGATTGAACGCCGCATACACCTTATAAGGGTCGTGGCCACCACGGTTCAAACGGAAGATATCCTCATCGGAAAGATCTTTAACCAACTCCGCCAATTCTGGATATTTACCAAAGAAGTGCTCACGAGTATAGCTGCCGCCATGAGATTTATAGGATTGCAATTCGCCGTCGACGACCTCATCCATGCGTTTTTGCAACAAGCCTTTGGTATCGTTAGCAAACAGTCGATCCCAATGGCGACCCCAGACGACCTTGACCACATTCCAGCCAGCGCCACGGAACATACCTTCCAATTCCTGGATGATCTTACCGTTACCGCGTACTGGACCGTCGAGCCGTTGCAGGTTGCAGTTGACGATAAAATTGAGGTTATCGAGGTTCTCGCGACCGGCGAGTGATATAGCGCCCAACGATTCCGGCTCGTCCATCTCGCCGTCACCGAGGAATGCCCAAACACGGCCACCCTTTTCAATTTTCTCGTGGTTTTCCATATAGCGCATAACATGCGCCTGATAGATTGCCTGTATCGGTCCTAAGCCCATGGAAACGGTTGGGAACTGCCAGTAATCAGGCATCAACCAGGGGTGCGGATAAGACGACAGGCCCTTACCGTCGACTTCACGGCGGAAGTTGTGCAATTGTTCTTCGCTTAACCGGCCTTCAACGAACGAGCGCGCGTAGATACCCGGGGATATATGGCCTTGGAAGTAGACCATGTCACCCGGATGGGTCGCGGTAGGTGCCCGCCAAAAGTGGTTGAAGCCAATATCATATAGTGTCGCGGAGGACTGGAAGCTGGAAATATGGCCACCCAGATCATCGCCTGAATTGTTGGCGCGAACCACCATGGCAACCGCGTTCCAACGAATGATGGCGCGGATCTTCCGCTCCAGCTCATTGTCACCGGGGTATTTGGGTTCTTCTTCCAAACGGATGGTGTTGCGAAATGGCGTGTTAATAGCAAAGGGGACCGAATCACCCGAATGGGTCACCTGGTCAGAAAGCCGTTTCAATAAGAATTGCGCGCGATCAGAGCCTTCTTCGCGCACTACAGAACTCAGTGCGTCGAGCCACTCTTGCGTTTCAATGGTATCAATATCATGTTCCATAGAGTTAAACCCTCTTCCCCAATGGTTAACGGACCAATGCCGTAGTAAGTGTTAAAAATTCAGTCAAGCTTTGCAGCTGAGGCGAATTATTATTTAGCGCCCTAGCCGCAGTAAACTCGATACTCGAGCCGGTAAATCGAATATGTCGCTGTTAGCGACATCTTCAGAAAGGGCGAAATTCCGCTTTTTTTGTCGCCCTAAACAGAAAACGGCAGCCGAAGCTGCCGTTTTCAATGATTTTTATTAGGTGTCTTTTTACAGGATATTACCAACACTTACAATCTTAAATGTGTTCGACCCGCCATGCACCCCCTGATGATCGCCATAGGCCAAAATGACCAGGTCGCCGTCCTTAACCCTGCCGCGTCGCTTCATTTCGTCGACCGCGAGTCGGTTTACCTGATCACCGGCATGAGCCGTGTTATCAAATGGGATGGCCTCGACACCTCGGTACAGGGCTACCCTGCGTGCAGTACTGTCGTGTCGGGTCAGGGCATAGATCGGCAAGCCGGAGCTGATTCGCGACATCCACAGGGGTGAGGAGCCCGATTCGGTCATGCACAGGATGGCCGTGACGCCACGCAGATGGTTGGCGGCATACATAACCGTCATAGCGATGGCTTCATCTATGCGTTTGAACTCCGAACCAATGCGATGGCGTGACACGGTGGTCAGCTTGTGTCGTTCGGCACCCAGGCAAATGTCGTGCATTGCCTTGACGGTTTCAATGGGGTATCTGCCCACGGCCGTTTCGGCCGAGCACATGATGGCGTCGGTGCCATCCAGGACGGCATTGGCGACGTCGAACACCTCAGCCCGGGTCGGAAACGGATTATCGATCATCGATTCCATCATCTGGGTGGCCGTGATCACGATGCGATCCAAGGTTCGGGCTCGCTTGATGATGTGTTTTTGCACCCCTATCAGCTCCGCGTCGCCGATTTCCACGCCCAAGTCGCCGCGGGCGACCATCACGACATCGGATGCGAGGATGATTTGATCTAGGTTGTCGTGGTCCAAGGTCGCTTCAGCACGTTCCAATTTGGCAATCAGTTCTGCACTGGAGCCCGCCGCATTGAGCAGCTGGCGGGCCTCGATCATGTCCTGGGCGCTGCGCGGAAAGGACACCGCGACATAGTCGACGCCAATTTCAGTGGCGGTCAGGATATCTGCCTTGTCTTTGCTGGTCAGTGCAGCGGCCGAGAGGCCGCCGCCTAACTTGTTAATGCCCTTATTGTTAGACAGCGGGCCACCCTGAATAACCCGCGTATGGACCGCATTCGCCACGACTTGCTCAACCTGGACCTTGACCCGACCATCGTCTAGCAAATAGATGTCGCCGACCTGGCTGTCGCTTGCCAGTGCGGGGTAGTCGATGCCGACCCGCTCATGGCTGCCAAGGTGCTTGTCGTAGTCTACGTCTAGGACGAAGGCTTGGCCGACGATCAACTCTATCTTGGTGTCGTCTTTAAAGCAGGCAATGCTAATTTTCGGACCCTGTAAATCGGCCATAATGGCCACTTGCGGCAAACCCAGGCGGGCCGTGATGGCCCGCACCTGTTCTGCCCGGCGCTGATGATCGGCCGGGCTACCATGCGAAAAGTTTAACCGAACCGTATTGGCGCCGGCCTGTAACAGTTGTTCGAGCACGCCTTCTCGATCTGTCGCCGGGCCCAGAGTGGTTACAATCTTGGTGCGTCGCATGGTCATTGCAGGTTCTCGCTGTTCTCGGCCAGAGGCCTTTAGTGAAGGTCGATAAGGCCCGCCACCGAGTTGCAGGGCGGGCAACGGTTAGAGATGGTCGCAGGGCAACTGTCTCTAAGCATTATGTTAGTCGGCATCTTCAAGTTTGTAACGTGTATCGGTCAGGGCCGCCTTGATTCGTTTTAGATGGCTTTGGAATTCAGGCCCCAGCTTAAGCGTGACGCCGGTTGCCATGACATCTAACAGGGTCAGATGCACGATGCGCGACGTCATTGGGGTATACATGTCGGTATTTTCCGGACTGTCGACACCCAAGAGAATGTTACTGTTAGCGGCCAGGGGCGAGTGGGGCGAGGTCAGGGCGATCACCGTGGCGCCAGAATCTCGTGCGATCTGGGCGGTCTCAACCAGCGAGATCGTTCGGCCGGTATTGGAGATGATGACCACCACATCCCCAGGTTTGGCGGCGGCGGCGGCCATGCGTTGCTGCAGCACATCGGTATAGTGCACACAGGGCGTATTGAGTCGGAAAAACTTATGCTGAGCGTCCATGGCGACACTACCGGACGCGCCCAGGCCATAAAATTCAATGCGTCGGGCCTGGGACAGGGCGTCAACCGCGCGGCTCAGTGCGTTGGGGTCGATTGAGCGCTTGGCGTCGCTAATCGCGCTCATAGTCGCCTCAAAAATCTTGCTGCTGTAGTCCTCGACCCGATCGTTCGGCTCGACATTGCGATTCACATAGGGGGTGCCCGTCGCCAGACATTGCGCCAGCTTTAGCTTGAAATCCGGGAAGCCGGTACAGTCCAAGCTTCGGCAAAAGCGATTGACGGTCGGTTCTGAGACATCCGCCGCCTTAGCCAGACTGGCGATACTGGAGCGGATGGCTTTGTTGGGATCATTGAGGATGACGACGGCGACCTTGCGTTCGCTTTTACTGAGGCAACTTGGGTTGGACTTGAGGCGATCTAATATATTGGCAGTCATTGTAGTTTTTGTTCCAATTTCGATTGCCTTAGAATTGTAGGAAATCAACAACTTCAAGGTAAAGTGATCCAGCTCTAGGAATCGAGTGTTTGCCCGAGAGAAACGTCATTTGAGTCCACATTGTAAAGGTTCAAACCAATAAAGCATTGTATTATCAAGAATTATGTTGGTTATTATGTAGTAAAATTACGCGAAAAGTGATTGAATGCCTAATTTACTGCCTTTAATGAAATAAAGCTACATTTACACTTTTAGTCAGGAGTAAGATGAACCCAGTTATCACCCCGGTCCACTGCAATGTCGTTATTTTTGGCGGCAATGGCGATTTGGCAATACGCAAGCTGTTGCCGGCACTCTATCATCTCGAACGCGATGGCCATATTTGCGGCAGTGCCCGGATAATAGGGGCCTCGCGCACCGATCTGGGCGGCGAGGCTTACAAGGCTCTGGTCCGTGCCGGGTTTGACGAATTTATTGGTGCCGAAGATTGGGACGAAAATCTCTGGTTAACCTTTTCTGAGCGACTCGATTACATTGCTGTGGACGCCAAAGATCCAGAGTCCTTTGCCAAGCTAAAGAGTGCCTTGGGTAGCGAGTTCGAAGCTCAGGACACGGTTTATTATCTGTCCACGGCACCGCAGTTCTTTGGTCCTATCTGTGAGAACCTGGCTGCGGCCGGTCTTATTTCACCGTCCAGTCGAGTGGTGTTGGAAAAGCCGATCGGCAAATCGTTGGCCTCATCGAAGGTGATCAACGACGCGGTGGCCAAGGTCTTCCCCGAAAACAACATCTACCGGATCGATCATTATCTGGGCAAGGAAACGGTACAGAATCTATTGGCACTGCGCTTTGCCAACGCCTTATTCGAGCCGGTTTGGTCCAACTCCCATATCGATAATGTTCAGATTACCGTGTCAGAGACGGTCGGTTGCGAGGGTCGTTGGGGTTATTACGATGATTCCGGTGCGCTGCGCGATATGATCCAAAACCACATGCTCCAGCTCCTGTGCCTGGTGGCCATGGGCGTACCCGTTTCACTCGAGCCGGAAGCGGTGCGAGCCGAAAAAATCAAGGTGCTTAAATCGCTCAAAACCATGTCGCCCGATCAGGTGCGCCGCAACGCAATTCGAGCCCAATATGGTGCCGGCAATATGGCCGGCAAGGCGGTACCCGGCTATAAAGAAGAGCCCGGTGGTAAGCCCGAATCGAGCACTGAAACCTTCGTGGCAATTAAAGCTGAGCTCCATAATTGGCGCTGGCGGGGTGTCCCGTTCTTCTTGCGCACGGGCAAGCGTTTACCATCCCGTTTCAGCGAAATCGTTATTCAGTTTAAAAGTGTGCCGCACTCTATTTTTCCGTCAACGTCGAATCTACTGCCCAATAAGCTAGTGATTCGGCTGCAGCCGGAGGAATCGATACAGCTCTCTATGATGAATAAAATTCCGGGACTCAGTGAAGGCATGCCGGTTATGCCGGTCACCCTGAACCTAACCATGCCCGATCGCTTTGCCGAAGTGCGCGTCCCCGAAGCCTATGAACGGCTCATTCTCGATGTAATGCGCGGTAATTCTACGCTCTTCGTGCATCGTGATGAGGTTGAGGCCGCCTGGGTCTGGGCCGATGCGATACTCGATGAGTGGTCGGTTTCAACGGTCGAACCACACAGCTATCCAGCAGGCAGTTGGGGGCCGCAAGCGTCCTTCGAATTGACCGCTCGCGATGGCCGATCCTGGCATGAATCCAAATAATAGAGGAGCTCTAAGCGCGATGATCACACCGCAGATTTTTCCAGATCGAGACAGTCTAACCCAGCAGTTGTCGGAGCAAATAGTCGCGCGCCTGAGTGCCGATTTGCTGGCCTTCGGCGTCGCCAGTCTCGCCGTTTCCGGTGGGCGCACGCCGGTCGATCTAATGCAACGTCTCAGTCGAGCCGATATCGATTGGTCCCATGTTTGGGTGACCCTGGTCGATGAACGCTGGGTCGATAAGGCCGACGAGGCCAGCAACGAGCGCCTAGTGCGCGAAAACCTCTTGATCCACCATGCCGCAGCAGCCCGTTTTATCGCCTTAAAAACCGAGCACGAGCACCCTAACGATGCGCTTGCGGAGCTGACCGTAAGTTTGTCAGTATTGCCCGAGCAGTTTAGCGTGGTGGTCTTAGGCATGGGTGAAGATGGCCACACCGCTTCGTTTTTTCCCGGCGCCGCCACCCTAAGCGATTGTCTCGATTTGACCAATCCTCAGCCCTGTTGCGCAACCTTGCCGCTTACTGCGCCGCATGCTCGGATGACGCTAACCTTAAAGCGGATCTTAGCCAGCCGGTGGTTGGTTTTGCATCTGACCGGTGATGCCAAGTTAGACGTGTTAACCGAAGCCTGGCAAGACGGTCCAATTGAGTCGCTGCCGGTGCGCAGTGTGTTAAAACAAGAGCAGAGCCCGTTGGCCATCTTCTTTGCCAGCTAACTAACCGGAGATCTCCATGAGCCTCACCGTACAGAAAATTACCGATCGAATCGTCGCGCGCAGTGCCAAACCCCGAGCCAAATATTTGGCCAGGATGCAGCAGGCAGGCGATAACATCCCCGATCGCAAGCAACTGTCCTGTGGCAATCTGGCGCACGGTTTTGCCGCCTGCGAGCCGGCAACCAAAAACACCATTAAAATGATGAACGCGGCCCATATCGGCATCATTACCTCCTATAACGACATGCTCAGCGCGCACCAACCCTACCAACGTTTTCCGGCTATCATTAAGCAAGCGGCAGGTGAGATGGGCTGCACCGCCCAGGTAGCCGGCGCCACCGCGGCCATGTGCGATGGCGTGACTCAGGGTCAACCGGGTATGGAGCTGAGCCTGTTCAGTCGAGACAACATCGCCATGTCGGCGGCCATTGGCCTGTCGCACAACATGTTCGATGCCGCTATGTATTTGGGCGTATGCGATAAGATCGTCCCCGGTCTGGTCATGGGCGCTCTGCGCTTTGGTTATTTGCCCACTATTTTTGTCCCGGCCGGGCCCATGCCGAGCGGTTTGCCCAACGACGAAAAAGCCCGCATTCGCCAAGAATATGCTCAGGGTAAGGTGGGCCGTGATGAGTTGTTACAGGCCGAATCGGATTCGTACCACAGTGCCGGCACCTGCACCTTTTATGGCACAGCCAACACCAATCAGATGTTGATGGAGATTATGGGCTTGCATCTGCCGGGCAGCAGTTTTGTCAATCCGGAAAATTCACTGCGCGACCTGTTGACCGCCGAAGCCACCAGTCAAGTTTTGCGCATCACGCGGCAGAATGGTCAGTACACACCGCTCTATGCCATCCTCACTGAAAAGGCCTTTGTTAACGGCATTGTCGGTCTGCATGCGACCGGTGGATCCACCAACCTGACCATTCACCTGATTGCTATGGCGCGTGCCGCAGGCATTATTTTGACTTGGCAAGATTTTGCCGACCTGTCGAAAATTGTACCCTCGATTGCGCGGGTCTACCCCAACGGTATGGCCGATGTGAATCATTTCCACGCCGCCGGGGGCTTGCCCTATGTCATCGGCCAATTGCTCGAGGGCGATTTGCTGCATGAGGACGTGACCACCATTATGGGTCAAGGCCTGCATCGCTATACCCAAGAGCCCTTTATCGAGGCCGGTCAGGTTGTGTTTAAGGCCGGCACCGAGGCATCGCTCAATAAGGACATCGTTCGGCCCATTACCGAACCCTTTAGTCTGGAAGGTGGCCTGCAGGTCTTGAACGGCAATTTGGGTATCGGTGTAATCAAGAGCTCAGCGCTTAAAGAAACGCAGAAAATCATTGAGGCCCCCGCGGTTATTTTTGACAGCCAGCACGACTTGCAGGCGGCCTTTGACGCAGGACAACTCGATCGGGATTGCATGGTCGTGGTCCGCTTTCAGGGTCCAAAAGCCAACGGCATGCCAGAGTTGCACAAGTTGACACCGTTGCTCGGCGTATTGCAGGACAAAGGCTATAAGGTCGGTCTGGTGACGGATGGCCGTATGAGCGGTGCCTCCGGCAAGGTGCCTGCGGCCATTCATGTGTCGCCGGAAGCCGCCATAGGCGGTCCGTTGGCCCGTGTTCAAGAGGGCGACATAATCTATTTAAATACCCATACCGGCGTTTTAGCGGTTCGACTGACAGAACAAGAACTCAGCAGCCGCAGTCTCGCCTCGGCCGATTTATCGGCCAGCCACTTTGGCGTCGGCCGTGAGTTGTTTGCCCATATGCGCTTGGCCGTCAGTACGCCGGAAGAGGGTGCTACCGTATTTCGTTTTGAAGATTTTGAGGAGTAGTGCATGCAAGAATTAGGTCTAATTGCCGATATTGGCGGCACCAATGCGCGTTTTGCCTTGGCACCGATACACACCTTGGCGGCGGGTCAGGAACTGGTCATCCGTGAAGCCGAATTGATTGCGCCTACGGCCTTAAATGGTGCGCACTACGCCACCATAGGTGACGCCATTGAAGCCTATCTGTCGGGCCCAGCCAAAGGCTATGCCCGTCCGGCCCATGCAGTGATGGCCATCGCCTGCCCGACGGATCAAGATCAGATCAGTATGACCAATCATACCTGGGCCTTCAAGGTCTCGGAATTGAAGGCGGCCACGGGTTTGACCAGCCTGAAGTTTATCAACGATTACAACGCCCTGGCCAATGCCATTCCGCATCTCGATGAAGCCGATTTGATCAAGGTCGGCCCCGGCGCGGCGGTTAAGGGTATGCCCATCGCCGTGACCGGTCCGGGCACCGGCTTAGGTCTCGCGGCGCTAGCGTTCAGTGCAGTCGGCCCGGTCACCTTGGAGACCGAAGGGGGGCATGCACACTATGCACCGACCACCGAGACTGAAATTGACATTCTGCGTTTCTTGTTGAAAAAATACAGCCGCGTTTCAAATGAACGACTTATTTCCGGCATGGGTTTGGAAAACATATACAGCGCCTTGACGGCCATGCAGGGCGCCGAAAAATACTTAACCGCCCCGGAAATTTCCACCGCAGCGGTGGCGCAAACAGACCCGATCTGTAGCCAGGCTCTGGCGCAATTTTGCGCAATAGTCGGCAGCTATGCCGGGGATGTTGCCTTAACTCTTGGCGCTAAAGGGGGTCTCTATATCACCGGGGGTATTATTCCGCGCTTTATCGATTTCTTTGCGCAGAGTGAATTTCGCAGCCGCTTCGATGCCAAGGCCCGCCTATCCGGTTTCGTGACCCCCATACCCACCTATGTGGTGGTCGCCAAACAACCCGGTCTCTTGGGCTCGGCCGCGGTGTTAAACCAACGCGTCAACTTTAAATTGTGGGACTGATAAAAGTCTTGGACAGCTGAAAATTGTTCAATAACAAAATAAGAGAATTGCTGAATGAATTATACGCTTGAAGATATTATGACCCAGGCCTTCCCGGTAATGCCGGTGTTGGCCGTGGAGCGAGTCGAGGATGCCATTCCACTGGCGCAGGCGCTGAAAGCTGGTGGCTTAAACGTCTTGGAAGTCACCTTGCGCACGGCCAATGCCATGGCCGTGATTGAGGCGATGAAAACCGTCGCGGGCGTTATCGTCGGCGCTGGCACCGTAACCCGAGTCGAGCAGCTCCACGAGTTGGTGCGCATCGGCGCCGATTTCGCGATCAGCCCGGGCGCCACGCCGGCGCTGCTGGCCGAAGGCAAACGGGTCGAGCTGCCTTTCCTACCGGCGATCGCCACCGTATCAGAGATGATGCAAGGTTTGGAGTTAGGGTATGAGCATTTTAAGTTTTTCCCAGCCGAAGCGGCAGGCGGCACAGCGGCCCTAAAATCTTTTGCCGGACCCTTTCCCAAGGTTCGCTTCTGTCCAACGGGTGGCATTTCAGTAAAAAACTTTAAAGACTATTTAGCCCTAGACAATGTTACCTGTGTCGGTGGCTCGTGGCTGGTGCCATCGGATGCACTGGCGGAACAAGACTGGGACCGAATAGAGGCATTGGCCCGGCAAGCCTGTTTTTTGGTTTAACTGGCCTAACCGGTTGAGGCAAGTGCTGGCGCGTAACCCTTGCGCCACATCAAGTTAGCTTACCGGTCACAGTTTTCCGAGCCGCCTTCCGCTAGATCAGGGGCACCCCGGCTTGCTGAGGTGGCCGCGTTTGGCTGCTAGGCGCACACTGTCAGGCGATACCAAAAGACCGAACTCCACCTGGTTGAAAATCCTTCCCAGTTGGATCCTTTTCAAGGCGTACTTTCTGAAGCTCTACTCTACACTGTCGGGCAAATACGATAGGGCGAACCAAGGGTGATTGTGATCGAGCACTCCGCCGCAAATCAAATGTCCTAAGGAGTGTCCGATGGCGAACTATGAGCTGGCTTCAAAAATTGCTCATCTACGCAAAATTTCCACCAGCTTTGTTGATTACCAAGGCAATGAGGCACAGGTTCCATTCGAAAATATTGAATTAATTCTCAGTGCCATGGGTTATGAGCTTGAAGACGAAGCAAAGCTCGCCCACGATGCTTGGCAGCTCGATACCCACCAATGGAATCAGTTACTGGAACCCATAACCGTATTGTCGCCGCTAAGAGATTATTGGGGCATCAATATCTATGTTAAAAATTACGAGTTGAGTCAGGCGGGCCATTGGTCGATCACCTGTGAGGCGGGCGCGCGCTTCGAAGGGTCCTTTAATTTGGACGTCTTAAACCAGACCGGCGATTATTGGATGGGTCACATTCAACATGTACGCCGGGTTCTGCCGTTACCCATAGATTTGCCCTTGGGTTACCATCAGATTCAAGTCAGTGTCGGCGAATCCACAATGACCTCGCCCCTGATTGTGACCCCGAAAACCAGCTATCACAGCGAGCCGATGCGGCGCGGGGATAAGACCTGGGGAACTGCGATTCAGCTCTACACCCTGCGCTCTGAGTCCAATTGGGGCATGGGCGATTTCGGCGATTTAGCGCAACTGATCAGCGATATGGCCAGTGCCGGTGCCGATGTAATTGGCTTGAATCCAATCCATGCCCTATACCCCATTAGCCCTGATCACTGCAGCCCTTATAGCCCGTCGGATCGCAGCTTTTTAAACGTCCTATATACCAACATACCCGATGTACCGGAATTTTTAGCGTCACCGGCCCTGCAACGAAAAATAACCACTAAAACCTTTGCTGCCCGCGTAACCGCGTTACGCGCATGTGACGATGTCGACTATGCCGGGGTGAGTGCGTTAAAGTTTGAATTTTTTGAAGCGCTCTTTGCGCTCTTCTGCAAAAACCACCTTGGCAAGGGCACTGCACGTGAGCGATCGTACAATGAATTTGTTCGCTCCCAGGGCGAGCCATTACGCAATCATGTCCTCTTTGATGCCTTGTTGGCTCATTTTAAAGCCCTTGATATTAACGCATGGGGCTGGCCAGTATGGCCCGAGGCCTATCAGGATTATCGCTCCGGAGCGGTGGCCGAATTTGCCGCCGAGCACGAACGGGAACTGAACTACTGGACTTATTTACAATTTATTGCCGATGAGCAGCTACAAAACGTTAACCAGTTAGCCAAGGACCTTGGCATGAAAATTGGTCTTTACCGAGATTTAGCGGTCGGTGCCGACCGCGGCGGTGCCGAGGTCTGGAGTAATAAAGATAATTTTTGCCTGAGCGCGGCGGTCGGTGCACCACCCGATGCCCTGGGTCCGAATGGTCAGAATTGGGGGTTGCCACCGCTGGACCCAATTAAATTGAAGCAGGAAGGATATCAAACCTTTATCACCCTATTGCGCAATAATATGCGTGCCTGTGGCGCGTTACGGATCGATCATGCCTTGGCATTATTGCGTCTGTGGTGGTGCCCGCCAGGCAAAACAGCTGCATTTGGGGCGTATGTTTATTACGACATGTTCGATTTGCTGGGGATCCTGACACTAGAGTCCCAGCGCAACCAATGCATGGTTATTGCCGAAGATCTGGGTACCGTGCCGGAAGAGGTGACAGTATTTTTCCCACAGGCCGAGCTTTATTCCAATAAGGTGTTCTATTTTGAAATGGACGGCGTCGCCTGTACCGAGCCGCAAGACTACGCCAGCAAGGCGTTGGCGATCGTCTGCAACCACGATATGCCGACCGTCAGGGCTTTTTGGAACAAGAGCGACTTGGATCTGCGCAAACAGCTGAATATGTTCGCCGCTGACGACGATTTTTTCGACGAGCAGGGCCGCCGTGAACAGGCCAAAGGCCTGATTCTGGCCTTATTACAGAAGCACGGCCGATTACCCCAGGGGGTAAGCCTCGATCCAGCAGATTTAGCAGCCATGACGCAGGCGCTGTGCTTTGCCATCCATAAACAACTGGCCTCGAGTCGCTCGCAAATAGTAGCGATCCAGCTGGAAGACATGATGATGATTAATAAGCCAGTCAACATTCCCGGTACCAGTCATGAGTATCCCAATTGGCGACGCAAACTGGCCCGAAGTAGCCTAGAGTTGTTTGCCGAACCCGATATTCAACAATTTTGCCGAGATATTAACGGCTTGCGCCAGCTTTAGCGCCAGAATTAATTCAGCCAAGAAATTGATTCTGGCTTGCCTGTTTACGGCGACGATGCGCTACAACCCAGTAAAGACGAGAGCTTTTTATTTCGGATAGCATGATGTGGGTCAGCTGTTGTTAATTTATACTTGCATTTGGTAGTATAATTACGGCTATAATGAGTACCTTGTGAATCAAGCTGAAATAAAACTACAAAATGGCGATATAAGCTTAATTACCCTCGGGTAATCGCCGCATGGGCTCCCAGTGCAGATACTTGCGAGC
>JBLHFL010000019.1:0-16817 GCA_047618105.1 Granulosicoccus sp. | reverse complement strand
CTGGCAAAAAACTGGGCACACGTAGCCGTAAACTGGCGATATTTTCACTGTGCTCCGTCTCCCGCACATCGGTCTGCGTAGACTTCAGACGAAAGGTACTGCCGATGGTCAGCTGGCCATTCAGCGCCGGCATGACATAGCGATCGGTACAGATCACCGCCTTCAATGTTGGCCCCGTCTCGGGCACCGCCAGTCGGGTTACTTGGCCGGCGATGGTATTCAAACGCAAATGCGCCGTCTGGACAAATTGGTTGGCCTCGAAGGCGCTGGCGATTACCACCTGATCGGCCTCATAGGTCTGGCCCTGGGCGTCGGTCAAGCACCAGCCGTGGCCGTCGGCCTGGGCAGTTAATTCGACAATACGGCACTGTAAATGAACCGGTTCGGCGAGTGATTGCAGCAGGTGGCGCACCCACAGTGCCGGGCTGACCCAGCCGCCCTGGGCAAACCAGAGTCCGGGGTCGGTCAGCGGCAGGCCGGTGAGCGCAGTCAATTCTTCAGCGGTCTTGGCCACGGCCAGTTCCGATGGAATATAGGCCGCAGCACTGAGCTGCTGTAAACGGGTCAATTCGCGTGGGTTATGCACCAGCTGGACCAGACCACTGGCGCCGTGTGGGACCGTGTCGGGCAGCTCGGCCAACAGGCTGTGCGCCCGAATTAACGCTTGAGCATAGAATCGAGTGGTGCCTTCCGGCTGTGCCGACAGTTTGGCGTAGACCGCGCCCTGGCTGTTGCCCGAGCCACCTTGAGCCGAGCCCGTTTGCTGTTCAAAGACGCTGACTCGATAGCCGCGTTTGCTCAGTTCGGCGGCCGTGCTGGCCCCGGCCAAGCCCGCGCCAATAACAGCAATATGGCGACCGGCATTGGCCTTGGGCGCGGGCAGTTCCGAGCTGGGCCAGCCGGTAATGCGCGGCGGTTCGCAGCGACCGATAAAGTCGGCGCGAAAGGAATTACGTTTCTTGCCGAAGCCAGACAACTTCTCCAGCGCAAAGCCGGCGCCCCTCAATCCGTCGCGGACCACCCGCGCCGAGCTAAAGGTCGCCAAGGTAGTGTCGACTCGGCTCAGCCGGTGCAGTTGATCAAAGAGTTCCGGAGACCACATGGCCGGATTTTTTACCGGCGAAAAGCCATCGAGAAACCAGGCGTCTACCTGTGCGGTAAGTTCAGCCAACGCCGACGCGGCATCATCAAACAACAATAGCAGATTGACCCGACCGAACTCCAATAGATGAAAACCCGCCAAGGGGGGCGGATATTGGGCCTGTAACGCTAATGCCAGGGACATCAATTGGGGCCAATGCTGATGGCTGCGGGCCAGTTCGGCGGGCGCGATAGGGTACTTTTCACAGCTGACGAAGGTTAACCGGGCATCGGCAGGGGCGTGCTCGAGAAAGGTTTGCCAGGCAACCATAAAGTTCAGGCCAGTGCCGAAGCCGGTTTCGCCAATGGTGAAGTGTTCCTGTGCCCGCAGCGCTCGAAACCGTTCGGGCAGCCGATTGGGTGCAATAAAAGCATGGTGGCACTCGGCATGGCCCAGACCCTGGGAATAGTAGATGTCGTCGTAGGTAGCCGACTTAGGGGTGCCATCTTGGTCAAAATACAGATCGGCGTAATCCATTTTAGTGTTGGGTCGGCAACGCCAGGACCTGATTCAACCACTGCTCAAAATACACTTTGGGCATGACCACATCGGACAGGGTGAATTTGTTCAGATCATCGAGAGTATATTGGGTGGCCAGAAACAGCTCCCATTGCACCACCACATCGTCTGCCAGAGCCATAGCGCTGGAGGCGTCGATCGGGATATCGGTATCGGGCGTTAGGTCATAGTTTTCAACGAATTGGCTGCACCATTCGACAATTTGAAAATGACTGAAACGGGACATAGACCCTAGAAGACCCTGACTGAGCAGGTCGGCCAGGTTAACCAGGCTGTAGGGTTTTTGAATCGGTTTGTCAGACCAGGCCATCGAGAAAGTTTCCAATTAAATCAATGACCTGAGTGTATCACAGTTGGCTGGGGTTATGACCAGCCATCTTTTCGTCGCTTGCCATTCAAACGGGGTAACAGAAACCCTAAGAAGATCCCTAAGATGATTAGAATGCCACCGGCATAGAGCATCTTATTGTCGTTATATTCGGCCAAGGACTGATTTTCAGCTCTAGCAACGTCGAGCACGTTTTTGAGTCGGGCATTTTCTTCCGCTAACTCTTGATACTCCCCGTCCAAATCGATAGCGTCGCTACTGATCGAAGTGATTCGATTGAGTTCCAAGGTGAGCTGGATATTCTCCGCACGTAAGTTTTCCAGTTCGCCATTCACATCGCCCTTGTTGGCGAGTAGGGCGCTGTATTTCTTATCCAGCGCATTGTAGAGCTGTTGTAATTGATCTTTTTCGCTTTGGACCAGCCCAGCCTTAATAAAGCCAGTGGGTTCTGCAGTCAGGTAGCGACTGGGAATCCAACCATCCAAACCATTTTCGGTACGAATATGGTAGTAGTCACTGTCCTCTGGCTTCTCCAATACTTCCATGCGAGTGCCGGATTGTACGGTTTTGAGAACACGATTGTTGTCGGTTGGACCGCTGCGGACATTGACCCACAGTATATCGCTGAGCCACACGGTTTCAGCAAAGGCCTGGATCGGCGCTGTGATTAAAATGGCGAAGGCTAGAAGCAGTTTCGACACAAGGCGAACAAGCATGATCAATTTCCTATTTATGACTAACAATGTCAGATGTGAGTAGTTTTGGTACTAGGTTGGAAAGGTCTGTTTAAATGGTTTTATTACCACCTTGGCATAGATACCTGCCGTGACATAAGGGTCGTCATTGGCCCAACGTTGTGCACTGTCGAGACTATCAAATTCCGCAACCACCAGGGACCCCGAGAAGCCGGCTTCACCTGGGTCTTCGGACTCGATCATGGGATGTGGCCCTGCCAGTAATAATCGTCCTTGCGACTGCAATTCTTGCAAGCGTTGAGCATGGGCTGGACGCGCCGCGATTCGATTTTCAAGGCTATTCGGATGATCTTCTGACAGAATGGCATACCACATAGGAAGGTTGCGCCTTATTTAGCTCAAAATATTGGGGGCTAATTCTCAGGGCGTAGCCCAGCAAATGCAACCAATTGTGACGAAATTTTAACTGAAACGCTCTTCTGAAGCGCTTTGCCTGTTAAGTAACCAACTAGATCGCCCCGGCCAATGGACCGCTGATACGCCCTATGATAGTAAATCGAAAGCACGAATGGGAACTGCACTGCCATAGTCGCTTTTCCGATGGACAACTCACTTGCCCCGATCTCTTTGCGCTGGCGGTTACTAACGGGGTCCGTCATATGGCTCTTACCGACCACGATACCGCCGCAGGCTATCGAGCTGCCCTAGAAAACGCTTGGGTACCAGCGGAATTGGAGCTCTATCCGGCGGCAGAGCTATCGTGCGTTTGGAAGGGCCGTACTATTCACATGGTCGGTTTGGGTATCGATGCCTACAGCGAGCGCTGGTTAAGTATTGAAAATGACTATGTTGAACGGCGTGAAAATCGCTTTCTACGCATCTTGCATGTCATGCGTAAGGCGGGGTTTGAACTGAACGAGGAGCGGATTCGCGCCATTGCTCACCCTGGCCCGCCGGCTCGGCCGCATGTTGCGGCCTATCTGGTGGAAACCGAACAGGCCAAGAATACCGCGCAACTCTATAAGCGTTGGTTAGGCCAAGGCAAGATAGGCGATGTTAAAAGCCAATGGCCTGAAATGGCCGAGGCAGCCCAATGGATTCTGGAATGTGGTGGTTTGCCGGTGGTCGCCCATCCCCATCGCTACGATCTTACTTGGACTAAGACGCGTGAAATGCTTGATGATTTCTGTGCCGCCGGTGGTCAAGCAATTGAAATTGCCTGTGTTGGCCTGAACCCAGAAAAGCGCAAGTTTCTCAGTAATCAGGCCCAAGAGCGGAATCTCTATGCCAGTGGCGGTAGCGACTTTCACAGCCCCAACACACCCTGGTTAAAACTCGGCACCTATCCAGAATGGCCCAAGGATTTGCCGACCGCCAGCGATTGGTTGCGTACCCGCATGGCAACGCTGAAAGCGCTGGAAAGCAATGCCACATCACGGTAAAGTAGCAAACTTCGATTCTTGGCGGGAGCCAATATGAGCCAGTTTTTTGTGATTCATCCTGAAAACCCCCAAGCTCGGTTGATCGCCCATACGGTAGAGATACTGCGCAAGGGCGGCGTAATTGCCTACCCCACCGATTCGGCCTACGCCTTAGGCTGCATAATGGGTGACAAACGGGGCATTGATACGATCCGGCGCATTCGCCAAATCGATGAAAAACACAATCTGACTCTGGTTTGTCGTGATTTGTCCGATCTCTCCAGCTATGCCAATGTAGACAATGTCGCCTACCGACTGATTAAAAATAACACGCCGGGGCCCTACACCTTTATCCTCCAGGCCACGCGTGAAGTGCCCCGCCGGTTGCTGCACCCGAAGCGGCGCACCATTGGCTTGCGCGTGCTTGGTAATCCCATCGCCTCTGCTATATTGGCCGCCTTGGGCGAGCCGATGCTCAGTACCAGCCTAATTATGCCCAATGACGAGCAGCCGTTGAGTGATCCGGATGACATCCGTGATCGGCTCGAGCACGAGTTGGACCTGGTGATTGATGGCGGGTTTTGTGGCGTCGAAGAGTCGACCATCATTAGTCTGTTAGATGGCGCGCCGGAAATAGTTCGGGTTGGGATGGGCGATCCCAGTCCCTTCCAATAGCGCGCCGGTGACTAGATGACCGACCCTATCCACAACCAAGATGATCTGCCCGAGGCCAAAAGCTCGGCGCAACCCAGTTCAGATGAATCCAGTATCGAGCGCCCTGCGGCACCGGTTGCCCTGTTTACGGAAGACGACGCCCCGATCCCGGCCAAACGCTTATCGGCTAAAGAGCAGGCGTTGAATCTCTTGCGCCAGCGCGCCATGGCCGAACAAACAGAAATCCCCTTCGCCGTAATCGATGGCCAGGCGATGATGCAAATCCCCATCGACCTCTATATTCCACCCGATGCTTTGGAAGTTTTCCTCGATGCCTTTGAAGGGCCGCTCGATCTATTGCTCTATCTGATACGCAAGCAGAATCTTGATATTCTCAACGTCAATGTGTTCGAAATAACCTCTCAATACATGGAGTATATTGACCTGATGCACGGTATGCATCTTGAACTGGCCGCTGAATATTTGGTTATGGCCGCCATGCTGGCGGAAATAAAGAGCCGTATGCTCTTGCCACGCAGTAAAGAAGAAGAGTTGGACGATGAGGGTGACCCGCGTGCGGAGTTGATTCGTCGACTGCAAGAATACGAACAATTTAAAGGGGCAGCCGAAAATATTGCGGAACTGCCGCGCGTCGGCCGGGATGTTTTTCTCGCCGATGAAATGCGACCCGACTATGAGCGACCTAAGTTACACCCCGATGTGGACCTGCGTGAAATCCTGCTCGCCTTTCAAGATGTGATGAGCCGTGCCGAGATGTTTGGCGAACACGAGGTACAGCGCGAAACCCTGTCGACCCGACAGCGCATGGTCGATATTCTGTCCACCTTGCAGGGCAAGGCATTTGTCCCCTTTATCACCCTGTTTAATGCTCAAGAAGGGCGTTTAGGGGTGATTGTTACCTTTTTGGCCATTATGGAATTGGCCAAAGAATCCTTAATTGACCTGGTGCAGACGGAATTGTTTGCACCTATTCACGTAAAGGCCAAAGGCGAATGAACCCAATCGATGAACCCATTGAACCGTTAGCGCCGATACCGGCCGATGGCAGCGAGATTGACAGCAGTCAGCCAGAGGTTAGCCCGAGCAAGCCCGAAGTTAAGCGTCAGGGCAAGAGCCAAGCGGCACTGGACACCCTCGTCGACAAGTATGCCGAGGCGGACACCGACCCCGCAGTTTACGATGACATAGAGCTGAGCGATAACGGCCCAGGCCCGGTTGATGATGAGCTGGACATAGCCGAGAGCGACCAGGGGGATGCCTATGGCGGCCATTCACCAGAGCGGCTCAAAAACATTCTCGAGGCGGCGTTGTTTGCCTCCGGTACCACGCTGTCAGCCAGTCATTTGCGTGCCTTATTTGAAGTTCATGAACGACCCCATGGCCGCATCGTGCGCCAATTGATGGCCGAGTTGATTGCCCACCACAGCGGCCGCGGCCTGTTGTTGGTGGAAGTCGCCAGTGGTTATCGATTCCAAACCGCCACCGAAACGGCTTCCTGGGTGGCGCGCTTGTGGGAAGAAAAACCGCAACGTTATTCGCGCGCCCTAATGGAAACCATCGCGCTGATTGCTTATCGCCAACCCATCACCCGCGGTGAAATTGAAGATGTGCGCGGTGTTGCGGTCAGTTCGAATATAATTCGCACCTTATTGGAACGCGAATGGGTGCGGGTGGTTGGTCATCGAGACGTACCCGGCCGCCCGGCCATGTACGCCACTACCCGGCAATTTCTCGACTACTTTAGTCTAGTGACGCTCGACCAGATGCCGAGCCTGGGTGAAATTCGCGATATGGAAGAACTGAACCCGCAACTCCATCTGACCGCCGATAGCGACGAAAATGCATCCGAAGACAAGCAGCAAGCGGAAATCTCCTTCAGCGGCCTGATCGAAAAAATACGCGATAGCGCCGTCAGTGGAAAAACCGGCAATGAATTTATCGACGAACAGCTCGACCAAGAGTTGCAGGCGATGGACAACGTTAACGCCAACTTTGAACAGGCGTTAGCGCAGCAGAAGGCAGAGCATGAACACCCTGACCTGCAGCTAGACTATGACGATACAGACTCGACCACGCCAGAGCCGCCAGACACTGACCCGCTAGTAGCGCCGGATTCAGTGATAGTGCCGGCTCCAGCGGACGAGATTGTAGCGGAGCTCGAACCGCCGCTGTCTGAAGAAGAACAGTGGAAATCAATCCAGCAAAAGTTAGCCCAACAACAGGCGCTGTTGGACGCTCGTGAGAACGACTCGCAACGTGAGGAAAATGAAAATGAGTGAAGAACGAATTCAAAAAGTATTGGCCAAAGCCGGACTCGGTTCACGCCGCGAGATGGAAAAAGTTATCGAAGACAAGCGCGTCAGTGTGAACGGTGAAGTCGCCAAGCTGGGCGACAAGGTCCAGCGCACGGATGAATTAAAGGTCGACGGCAAAACGGTTAAAATTGATACCAAGGCCGTCCGACGCGTGCTCATCTATAACAAGCCAGAAGGTGAAATCTGTACCCGTAAAGATCCAGAAGGGCGGCAAACGGTGTTTGATCGACTGCCCAAGCTGACCGGTGAACGTTGGGTGGCCGTGGGCCGTCTCGACATTAACACCTCGGGCCTACTGCTGTTTACCAACGATGGCGAATTGGCCAACCGGCTGATGCATCCATCACGCCAGATCGAACGAGAATACGCGGTGCGTATTCTCGGCGAGGTTAAGCAGGAAAATATCGACGCCATGTGTGCCGGCATTCAACTGGACGACGGCATGGCCAAGTTCAGTGACGTGCAGTACTTCGATGGCAAAGGCTCGAACCAGTGGTATCACGTGGTGATAGTGGAAGGGCGCAACCGTGAAGTGCGCCGTCTCTGGGAAAGCCAAGGTTTTCAGGTGTCTCGCTTGAAGCGTGTGCGCTATGGCTCAGTCTTTATGGATTCGTCCATGCGGGCCGGCACTTGGAATGAATTGGCGAAAAAGGATATCGATCAACTTGCCGCCATTGTCGAGTTACCCTCCATGCCCTGGAAGTCTGTGGTGCGTGATAAGACCGACCCGAACCGTCGTAAGCTGGAAAATCAACGCACCCGCCGCTCTGTTGGCAATGATCGCAAATAGCTATCGCCTATATTGCAACTGGGGGCCTATATGACAACCGGGGTTGATGTACTAATAATAGGGGCCGGCGCTGCCGGCATGATGTGCGCCATTGAAGCGGCCAAGCGCGGCCGCTCGGTAGTACTGATCGATCATGCCAACAAGGCCGGTAAAAAAATTTTGATGTCAGGTGGTGGACGGTGTAATTTCACCAATCTGGACGTGCAACCGGCGCATTTTTTATCTCACAATCCGCACTTTGCGCGTAGCGCGCTGAGTCGGTATAGCCAATGGGATTTTATTGCCAAGGTCAGTCTGCACGGCATTGAATACCATGAGAAAGACCTTGGTCAGTTGTTTTGTGACCACAGTGCTAAAGACATTCAACAGATGTTGTTAAGCGAGTTGGCGCAAGAGGGCGTAGACCTGCTTTTGGAAACGAGTATCCTATCGGTTGCCAAGCTTGAAGACCGTTTTGCCATCAGCACCACGGCCGGCGTATTTTCAGCGGCCTCCTGTGTGGTGGCCTGCGGTGGCTTGTCGATACCCACCTTGGGTGCCTCTGACTTCGGTTTTAAGCTGGCACAGCAGTTTGGTCACACGCTTTTGAGCCATCGGGCCTCGCTGGTGCCCTTTACCTGGAACACCAAAGATAAACCGCTCTGGTCGGCCTTGTCCGGCCTGGCGACCCGTGCCCGAGTACGCGCGCTAGAGGGAACCCAATTCGAACTCGACTTACTGATCACCCACAGGGGTTTGAGTGGCCCGGCCATGTTGCAGATCAGCAACTACTGGCAAGAAGGTGAAGCGCTGACCATCGACTGGTTGCCGACCATGGATGTCGCCCAGCAGCTCGCCGCTGATCGGCACGAACAGGGTAAGAAGCAGTTTAAAAGCTGGTTGTCGGCGCTCCTACCGGCACGACTGGCCGAGCTGTTCTGCCAACAGTGGCCGCACCAGAAGACCCTGGCGGAGTTGTCCAAGGCCGATGTGCTCTATTGGTCTGAGCAGCTCAATCATTGGCAATTTGTACCGGGCGGAACCGAAGGCTACCGCACCGCAGAGGTCACCCTCGGCGGCGTTGATACCCACGACATCTCATCCAAGACCATGGTCAGTAAACTGGTACCGGGGCTTTATTTTATTGGCGAGGTATTGGACGTGACCGGCTGGTTGGGGGGCTATAACTTTCAATGGGCCTGGTCGAGTGCCTGGGCCGCTGGGCAGGATTGCTAAGGCGCCCCGGCTGCCCAGGCGCTAGTTTGGCTCTGTTAGGTTGCTCTGCTACGCGCTTTTTTAGCGCGTAAATTCGCCATAGCCATTATTAAGCCAAACCAAGGCTGGGGAGTTGTTGTCTTCAATAATGTCTAAATAGCCGTCATTGTTATAGTCTTGAATACGAATCCAATCGATCCATCCATGCTCGCTAGAACTATTTTCAGCTATATTGCTCGTGCTATCGCTGAACTGCCGGTCACCATTGTTCTCAATGAGCTGGAGATAATATCCGTCATAGAAATTGCCATTTCCGCCGCCTGTGCGCGTCAAGACAATATCGGTCCTGCCATCGCCATCTAAATCCTCTGCATCGATATCGAGAATAACACCTTGTCCTACCACCTCAGGTAACAGCGTTTTGCTGGTGGCCAGGTAGGTACCGCTAGCGCTGCCCCAATAGATAACAGTCGCCATAGCTTGATACTCATGGCCGCCTGCAATGAGATCGATATAGCCATCCTGATCAATGTCGATCAGTTCGGAGGTGTAAAATTGTTGGTTGTTGAGTTCCGTTGCCAGCCGAGTTGAGTCTTGAGTAAAACTGCCATGCCCATCATTGATCAACATAAAGGGCGCTTGCGTATCGCCGATGAGGATATCAAGGTCGCCGTCATTGTCGATGTCGGCTGAGGCGGCAGAATGAAAAAATCCGCTAAAAGCTTCAAGACTTGCGCTGTACTCAAGCCCATTGGCCGTTGTGAGAAAGAGCAGTGGGTGCTCGCCAGGGAAGGGCGGTTGGTCATAGCCATGGCCAACGACAAGGATGTCGAGTTTGTCATCGCCGTTATAGTCGCCCAAAATAGCTTTGCGTGGATGAATGACACCCGGCTCAGATCCGTGAATTAGACTCTTATCCAAGGTGAAATTTCCGGCGCCATCGTTGAGATGAATTTCCACTGCACTGGGCAGATCGGTGCCATTGCCACCGGATAGAAAGATATCCACATCACCATCGCCATCGAAATCGGCATAGGCCATCGCATGATAAAAACAACTGCAGGGCGAACCATTAATGCCGCCGCGCCGGTCGACATGGAGTGTTGTTTTCTGGAGTTGATAGGAGCTGACGTTTTCTATGCTGACCTTGTCGACGCTGATGTCACTGGCATTGTCCACGCTGGTCTCAGATGTCGTATCCGATTCGCTAAGGAGAACACCATCAGAGGCATCTTCGCCGGCAACGTTGCAGCCGGTAAGCACGATGAGGCCTAATATTTGAATAAGATCTACCATCTTGCGCACAATCGATACTCCACTGCTGTATTTGTTGAGGTCCTAGCCAAGCCGATAGGGTTTGAAGGCCGACTACAAGTGCTATATTACTAAAAAGAGTCTGGTGCTAAAACCTATAGGGGCCATTTTATCATCTCGGATCGGCGGCCCGCTAAAGTCTGCCATAGCCTCCGGTCAGAGGATAAACGATCCTTAAGGCCGGGAAACGGGTGTGCTCTGCATATTTAATCGCCACTATCCTGCCCTGCAAGCCACATCAGATAGCCGCCCCACAACACCTTGATATTGTCACGCCCGGCAATTTTTAATGAGAACTGGGCTTTAGAAGACAGCAGGCCGGTGTCGCAATAGAGCACCACAGGTCGATCAGTTGGTATTTCAGCCCGGCGAGCGAGTATTAGACGCCATTCAATATTGAGTGCGCCTGGAATATGACCGGAATCGTATTGTGCTGGGTTTCTGGTATCAATATAGAGAATATCGTTCGAGTCGATCGACGCAAGCTGCTCCGTTGATATAGAACCTTCACCGTAGTCGGCGAAATCCAAATAATCCTGCAGTGCCGCGACGGCCGGATTATCGTCAGCATGTGACAGTCCGATGGTAAGGGCCAGTAACGCGAGGATAAGAGTTTTAGTCATAAATAGGGCCCTATAATGCTAGGTATAATAGGCTTGTCGATCCGAAGTTTTTGCAGCAAGGGGCCACTTTGAATCGGATCCAATTGGTCCTGCCTTTATCCAAACTACCTTCGGTGGTGTGCCAATATACAACCTTCTGCTTGCCAGATGCACCCTATCTATGCAATCCATTTTGAAATCCATCCCTAAAGACAAGATGAAAATCATCCTAAGAGTGGATTATTTTGGTTGCCTTAGCGTGCACAGGTAATCAATATATTTTCATCCGCTTGGCGTCTTAATCCAATCTTTATCTTGGCAGAGTCTTTGCTAACTAAGTCAGTGCAAACATGGAGGATTTATTTATGGAGAGCTCCTGGGTATTGAAAAGAGAGGCGGTGCAACTGGCTAAGGAATGCATCGCAACAGTGCAGCAACAGCTCGGGGTGCGCCTGAAGTTGGCCCATCCAGAATTCTTGGACCTGTTGGGGGATTACGTCGATTTACTCGAGGACCAAACCTTCAAGCATAACGTGACGAAGCTTTATGCTTTTGCCGGCTTAGATCCCACCTTTAACGTCGAGCCAAAGAGAGCAGAGGACCCGATCGAGCTGATTGAATTTCTCGGCAAATCTTACCCGCGCTTCAAAGGCAACAGGGAGTTTAAAAGCCTGTATCGTGGCCAGCCGGTCTATGCCTAACTCAGCAACTCCCGTTGCAAGAATGTGTAAGCCTAAAGCCACCGCATATGCCGTTGCCCTACTGGCAGGCTAGCCTAGCAGAGGCCAGCAAGTAGGGCTCTTTACTTCAAAGAACACGCCGCAGACAGCCGGACGGCGGGCGAGCACAGAAAACAATGCCTTAGTTCATAAAGCCGGGTAGCCAAAGTGCGATACCTGGGAAGATGATCATCAGCAAAACCAAGAACAACGAGCAGAAAATGAACGGCATTGCCGCTGAGTAAATCTCCCCCATCGTGGTGCCGGGAGGGGCAACCCCTTTCATAACAAACAACAATAGGCCGAAGGGCGGTGTGGTAAAACCAATCTCCAACGCCAGTAGCATGATGATGCCAAACCAAACCAGGTCGAAACCGAGCGTCTCTGCCAATGGAAAGAAGAACGGTACCGTTAACATCATAATGGAAATTTGTTCCATAAAGGTGCCTAACAGCAACAATACACCGAACATGGCTAGGAGCATAAAGATGGGGGTTAGATCGAAGCTGGTCGCCCAATAAATCAGTCCGCTTGACGCGCCGGAGAATGCCAGTAATTGACTAAAGGTTGCCGAACCAAAGACAATTAAATAGGCCATAAGGGTAACCTTTAGGGCGCCAATTATAGACTTCTTAAAGGCCTGCCAGGTCATACAGCGGTAGATAAAGCCCAGTATGATCACACCCAGGGCACCGAAGGCCGCAGACTCCGATGGCGTTGCAAATCCCGTCAACATCATTATTACGATGATAACCATCACGCCAATCATCGGAATGACATCCGTCGCAATTAGCTTCAGTTTGGTCAGCAAAGAAATGGTCGCAACCTCATAAGCGGGGGCAGCGTCGGGATCCAGTTTAGTGTGGATGAAAATGGTTAGTACATAAAAGCTGGCCAAGATGAGGCCAGGGATTATGCCGGCAATCAACAGTTTGGCAATATCGACCTGGGCCAAGGTACCCAGCAGCACAGCCAAGGCTGACGGCGGAATAATGATCGCCAAACCACCTGTGCCTAATATTGGGCCAATCGACATATGTTTCTTATAGCCACGCCGTTCCATCTCGGGCACTAACAATGAACCCATCAAGGCGGTAGAGCCCATGGAGGAACCGCTCAGTGTCGAGAATGCGGTACCGCCAACAACGGTCACATAGGACAAGCGCCCCGGTACCTTGCCCATTAGGCGGTCAATGGCATTAAACATCTTCATGCCCAAGCCCGTTTGGAAAAATAATTCGCCCATTAACAGAAATAGCGGGATAGGGACCAAACTGAACTTAGACAGACCACCAAAGCCATTGTTAAGCAGCTGCGTGACGCCGCTTTCGCCGCCCATGAAATACCAGGAGCCAATAACGTTGGCACCTAAAAATGCAAACGCAATGGGCATGCCTGCGCCCATGAAGAAAATTATCATCGAGAGTAAGAATGCCAGTGCAAGATACCATTCCATTATTCGTGTACTCCCGCTTCACCAACATGCATTATATTTTTTCCAAAAATAAATTTTGAAAACTCAGTCGCCATTGCTAAGAAGGTAATTGGGAAGACAATGGTCAACATCCATTTCGGTACAAAAAAAGCTCGGACATCATAATCGCTGCGTGAAATATTGGTTTGTACCAGGTCAAAACCTTTCCAGGCCAAAACCAGGCAAATAATTACGCAGCCTAGAGCGACTAAGCGACTGTGGATAGATAATATTTTCGGCGGCATCATGGCAGTCAATAATTCAATGTGAACATGGCCCTGTTCTCTGACTAACCAAGGCGCACCCAATAGGGTTAGATAAAAGAGGGAATACTCTGTAGAGACAAAAAACCAGGCAGATGGTTGGCCACCCAGGTTTCTTATAAGTACCGACAGTACAATGCCGACCATGAGCCAAACCAGCATTAGGCCAGAGGTTATGGCCATTAGGTCAATAAAACCCTTATAAATTTTTAAGGCGATTCTCATAAGAAACCCATCTGTTTTTTAAAAAACAAAAAAGTTCAACCGTAACCGGTTGAACTTTTAGTGCAAGCTTTAGACAGTATTAATCGAGCTTGTTGAATTTCTCGACCAAATGATCGTAATGCTTGAGACCCATTGGATGACGGGACATCTGGCTAACCATGCGCTCCCAGGTTGCTTCACGAGCTGCTTGGGAAAACTGATCACGAACATCACCAGTCAAGTCAACAATCTTCATGCCGTCTGCGACCATTTCGACTTTTTGTGTGTCGCCTAAGCTCGCCAACGATAGGGCGCTGTCGCGCTCATGCTCAATGGCTACTGCTTGGAGGATTTTTTTCGATTCAGCACTCAATGCTGTCCAAGCGTCTATATTAATAATCACGCCCATATCGGTTGAAAAGAAAGACGGTTCAATCCGATAGTTCAAGAAGCGGTCCCAGTTCAGGTCTTTTAGGCCAATCTGAGTCCAACCGGTTGCGTTCACGACATTTCGTTCCAAACCGGCATAGACATCCGTTGTCGGCATGCTGATTGGCTCTGCACCTAGGTAACTACGGAAAAACGCATCATAAACGGCGTTACTTCTTAATTTTAGGCCTTCTAGATCAAGTTTCCCATCCGCACCGATCTTTGGCTCATTTACGGTGTAAAGGTTATAACTCACTCCGCTGTCGAACCAGCCAAGGTAGTAAACGCCCATCTTCTCTTGGTGTATTTCATTTAACAAGTCGATGCCACCGCTTTCTCGAGCATAGATGGCGTTGGTGTTTGAGGCGACCATGATGTCACGCTCAGGGATGGTGCCACCATAAAAACTTGCAGCGGTATAGGCCATATCGACCACGCCGTTACGCACAGCGTCTGGCTGTTCACCTAGGCCTATAACTTCAGGACCACCCTTGACGTCTATCTGGATGACACCCTTGCCGCGTTCATTGAGCTTGTCGACAAAACTCAAAAAGCTTTTGGTGTAGATTAATGAGGTGTTGAATGCGTGGACTGCGGTAATGGTATCTTCAGCAAAGGTCTTCGCTGAAAAAGACATCGCCGATACCAAACCAATAGCAATTGCCGTTTTATTAAAGATTGAATGTCTCATTCTATTGTCCTCTGGTTATTGTTTTCTCAGTTGAATCAAGTTTAACCAAGCCTCGGTCGAAGCTGACTACATTAGAGTTATGATTGTCTTTTAGTTGGTGCATTTTATTTATTAACTGCCAATATAGTATTATCCTGAGGCGTTATTGCCCACGGAGAACGCGATTGATAGTCGGTGTAAAACTGCGCAATATTTTCGCTATAAGCCTGCGTTAATTCTATGTCATCCCACCCGTTGAGCAGTTTAGAGCGCCAAGCGGATTTAATGTCAAACGCTATGGACATATCGGCGCAACGAATCATTTGATTTTCCAAGTCAACAGAAATAATCGGGGCGTTAGTTGGCGAGCTTGCCAACTGACTTTGACAATAGTCGATCAATTTCTGCGCATCAGGCTCGGTGACCAGGGCGGGTAACAAACCATTGTTAACTGCGTTGCTGGAGAAAATGTCACCAAAACTGGGTGCGATGACACAGCGAAAGCCATAGTCAACTAAGGCATAGACTGCGGCTTCTCGCGATGAGCCAGCGCCAAAATTGCGTTTGGCCACCATAATAGCGGCGTCCGCCAAGCGAGGTTGATTTAACCTAAATGATTCTGTGGCGATGTTATTGCTGTCAAAGCGTTGGTCGTACAGCAGGAACTGGCCATAACCGACACTGCGCGACTCTTGCATGAACCTGGCCGGGATCAGTTGGTCCGTGTCGACATTGGCCGCGTCGAGCGGAAAGCATTTTGCGTCTAGTTGCTTGAACGGTGTCATAGCGCGGCCTCCTGAATGGCATCTACTTGGGGCAGCTGGCGGAAGTCGGTAATGCGACCCGTTACTGCGGCAGCCGCAACCATGGCAGGTGACATGAGATGGGTGCGCGCACCAGGGCCTTGTCGGCCTTTGAAATTTCGGTTGGTTGATGAGGCGCAGCGTTCGCCGGGCCCAATCAAGTCGCCGTTCATGCCGACACACATTGAACAACCTGCTTCATGCCACTCAAGCCCAGCATTGATAAAGATTGAATCCAATCCTTCTGCCTCGGCCAGAGCCTTTACCGAGCTAGAGCCAGGCGACACGATACCGGGTATGACACATTTACGACCCTGTAGCACCTGGGCAGCACTGCGTAAGTCTTCTAAGCGAGCATTGGTGCAAGACCCAATAAATACCCGGTCAATAAGCACATCCTGCAATGACTGACCCGCCGTTAAGCCCATATAATCCAAGCTGCTTGCCCACTGTTTGGCCTTGGCCGAGTGCGCCGCATGGCTGGGGTCGGGAATTGGACTGTTTACTGAAATGGCCTCTTCCGGTGAAACGCCCCAGGTGACCGTTGGGCCTATGTCCGCAGCGTTGATATGCACTTCACGATCAAAGGTTGCCTGTGCATCCGTGACCAGCCCCAGCCAATGCTGTCCGGCCTGGATAAAATCGTCTTCGCGCGGAGCGAACGCTTTGCCTCGTAGGTAATTCAGAGTTTTTTCATCTGGTGCGACCATGCCACAGCGACCGCCCGCTTCGATGGACAGGTTGCAAAGGGTTAGTCGGCCTTCAATCGTCAACGCGCTAACGGTGCTGCCTGCATACTCAATTGCGTGTCCGCGGGCACTGTCCGCACCCAACAGCGCGATCCAATGCAGAGCAATGTCCTTAGCGGTAACGCCCTCAGCGAGCTCACCATCAATGGTAATGCGCATCTGCTTGGGTTTGGTTTGCCAAAGGGTTTGAGTTGCAAGAACGTGCGCGACTTCAGATGCGCCGATACCAAAAGCCAGTGCACCGAGCCCTCCGTGAGTAGAGGTGTGACTGTCACCGCAGACAATAAAAGTGCCTGGCAAGGTCAGGCCGAGTTCCGGACCCACCACATGGACAATGCCTTGCCGTGAATCGTGTAAATCGAACAGCCTGATGCTGTGCTCGTGCGCATTGTTGCCGAGCATTTGAATCATATTCTGCGACTTTAGCGGCAGGTCGGCTAAAGAGCGCGACCGAGTCGGGACATAGTGATCGGCGACGCCAAAAGTTAGCTCAGGGTGACTAACCGGCAGGC
>JBLHFL010000018.1:0-17101 GCA_047618105.1 Granulosicoccus sp. | reverse complement strand
GAGACGCTTCAATCTGACCGGCAAGAGCGGTCTTAGAACTTAGTATTTCATTGATCGACGCCACCAGCTCATCATTGGATGCATAGGTTTTGGCCGGTATCGTCACGAACTGGCTGGGCCCGCCGTCGACGGAAATTTCCAGCACATTATCCGCCGCAATATCCGGGGCACCCAACACTCGCGACGGCACGGGTGATGAGGCAGACGCGAGGCCGAGCGACGTTGGGTTCACCGTTGAGGAAACCGAGGCGGACGACGTTTGGTCGACAATGCCAATTTCAACCGGTCCAATGCCGGCATCATTTGAGACAATATTGACGATGCCAGTGGCCGTATTTCGGCTTACTTTGATGGCATCGTTACCGAACCCGGACTGAAAGTTCGGCGCCGCATTGATGGCATCTTCCAGATCGCTTAAGAAATTGGCTGTGGCCGACGACCCGGTCCAGCCTCCGCTAGGAATCGCTAAACTTACCGAGTCACTAACCCCGCCAATATTCATGCTAAAGGCCATCACCGCACCGGTCGCCTCCCCAGTGGCTATGTCACCGGACGGTAGGGCTATAGAGCTGCTCAATACCGTAGCAGTACCGGGCACTAAGTCTGCAAAGGTAAGGTTGGAGGCATTATTACCCTGGACGGTGGCGGGCTGACCGGCAAAACTGGTCAAATCAAGAAAGCCGTTATTGGTGAAGAGATTGGTTCCGGCGATCGCCGCAACGGTGCTGGGGGCGTCGACCTGGGCTCCGTCATCGAGGCCTAAATACTTTTCTGCGGCCGCCGAGATGCCCCCTGCAGGGCCGGTCAGGACATTCACATCGAGCGTATCCCCAGCGGCTTGGGTGTCGATGCGTGCCAAGGTTAGGACGCCGTCTGCCGCAAAGGCGTGCACCTGTGTGTTGATACCGGCAGTCGACAAACCGGTATTAACGGCCTCTGCTAAGGCATCAGCATCCTCATAGGCCCCCGGCGTGGCCAGCGAGACCTCCGTCGCTACACCATTGATCACTACTTGCAGGGTATCATTACGGGCTTGGCCCAGTTCTGCATTTGGGCTGAGCACTGATTTGGCGGTAAAACCCAGATCATCAAACGACACCGAACTGCTATTGAGACCGGCCACCGTTGTGATGGTCGCACGATTCGGACCCCGGGCCCCGTCGGCGGTGAAACTTAGCCGGTCGGTGGCACTATCGTATTGAAATCCTACGGCGCCGCCGACACCTGCGGGGGCACCGATAGCGGTATTTAGGTCAGCCACAAACGCGGCCATAGTAGGCCAACCATTTTGCGCATCAGGCGTGGTATTGGTGGTCGAGGGTACCCGCACCCTGACATTGCTCAGGCTCATCTGCCCCTCGACGGTTAAATTAAACACCATATCCAAGTCAACCCCCGCGGCGCCGTCCAAAAAGCCCGGGACGGTCGAATCTATCGCGGCAACATTGACACCACTGGTCAACTGGGTCGGGGTGTCGGCACTGACAATGCTCAGCCCAGGGGTGCCATTACCAACGAAAGTGGAACTGTTTTGGCCGAAATTCAGATATTCACGGCTCGACATGAGACCGCCGACCTGGTCGGTAATCGACAGTATATTGGAACCATCGGAGGCATAGGTGCCCTGAGTCTCGAACGCTATACCACCGCTTTCTTTAACGACCGCATGAACCTTACCGGCCAGTTGCGGGTCGCCCTTGATAGTAGCGTTAATCGAAGCGACCAATTCGGTCGCGTCGTCGTATACAATGGCATTGGAAAAGGGTTGAATATTGACCGTTAAGGCCGCTGTGCCGTCGTTAATATTGGGCCCTTGGACGCTAATATCCAAGCTTTGTGCGGCCTCTAGCGCCGTTGGTTGCCACGGAAAGGTTATCCCGGAACCGACACTCGCGCCCGAAAAACCAATCGGGCCGCTCAACATTTGGCTTGGAGTGCCAACACTGGTCGGGAAGCCAATAGCATCCAGAGTACTCACCTCATTCAGGGCCGGCCCGCCCTGGGCCACCCCGATGGCTAAGCCATTGGTCCGGGTCGCCAGGCCGGTCGACTGCAGAATAGTGGCGCCGGCCGGAACATTGAGCTGCGCCTTAATGGCGTGAGTACCCCTAGGAGCCTGGTGACCAGCATCGATGCGCAGGTCTGTTAGCACACCGGCAACAATACCACTTTCATTGGCACCAAAACCCTGTAAAACCGAACCCTGGTTATTAACCACGTAGCCGTCTTTATCGACGCCGAAAATGCCCGATCGGGTATAACCTGTATCCCCATTAGGCGCTTCAACAACAAAGAATCCATTGCCATCAATGGCTAAATCGAGCACAGACTGGGTCTGCGTCAGGGTTCCTTGATCAAATTTTTGGCCGACATTACTGACATTGACGCCGGATCCGACCATATCCTGGCCCATGCCCAAAAATGAACTGTTATAGGCGTCACCGAACTCTGCGCGACTGCCCTTAAAGCCGGTCGTGCTAGCATTCGCGATATTGTTGCCGGTAATGGCCAAGTCCTTATTCGCGGCGGCGACGCCGCTTAATCCTGCACTAAAACTCATCGTTCGGTACCTCTGTGTGTGCTACCCCCCTATAAACGGAGGTGACGATTCCCGTTTGCAACGGGAATAACCTGCCATGCTATTGCCACTGGGCGCCTAGGTCGGCGCTCAGTAAACGGCGTTAATTTGTTTAATCTCGTCAAGAGATGCGGTACCGCCGCCGGCTAGATTTAATTGGATATCGTTGCTGGCTAAGATGGTCACGGACTCGACTCTACGCGATATATTGGTTTCGAAGGTCTGCTGCAGACCGGACAGATCGCCTAAGACTCTGAAGGTATATTCCCCCTCCTCGTGCGGAATTAAATTGCCGCTTTCATCGACCGGGAATTTGCTGTAATCGATGTCCGCCAGCTCGCCATTCACTTCCAAATTGGCGCCATCCCATTTAAAGTTCATCGGACCACTGGGCTGGTAACCCAACTCAACATCTTCGACTATCTGGCCAAACTGGTCTTCAATCTGCAGGTGCAAGCCTTCGGTGCCCGCTTCGAGCTCAGTGATGCCAAATATTAGCTCACCGATGCGTAAGTCACTGCCATCATTGCCGCTGACTGTCACCGCGCCGCCTACAAGAGAACTGGCTTGCAGGGCTTGAGAAGACTTATAGGACGCGGCTAGATCGCCAAAACCGTCACTCATGCTCTGAATGCCTTCGACGGTAGAGAATTGCGCCAATTCAGCAATAAAGGCCGCATCATCCTGAGGCTCCAGCGGATTTTGATTATTCAACTGGGCAATCATCAACTCTAGAAATTCGGTTTTACCCAATTCATTGGTATTGGCGTTCGCCGGATTTTTAGCAGTGATGTCATATTGACTCAGAGCATTGTTTACGCCAGTTATATCAGCCATATCGCTGCCTCTACTTACCCATGGTTAAGGTTTTTTGCATCATCGTTTTGGCCGTATTAAAGACCTCGACATTCACTGAAAAGCTGCGCGATGCGCTCATCATATCGGCCATTTCTTCCACCACGCTGACATTGGGGTAAAAGACATAACCCTCTTCGTCGGCAAATGGATGGGTCGGCTCATAGCGCGCTTCCAGTGGGCCTTGCTTTTCAACGATTCCAGCAACCTTCACGCCCTTGCCGAACCCGTCACTTTGCCCCTCCTGGATCAGACCACGATTCACAACCTGCGCCTGTACAGCCTGAAAAATCGGCTTACGGGCACGGTAGGTCTCATCTAAGCTGGAGCTTACACTTTGAGCATTGGCCAGGTTACTGGCGGTTGTGTTTAGGCGAATTGACTGGGCATTCATGCCCGAGCCGGCTATATCAAATATATTACCTAGACTCATAATTAATCTCCTCGCAGCGCGCCGGTTAAGCCTTTGAACTTGCCGTTCAGAAACTCAAAGCTGGCGTTATAGGCCATTGCATTGGTGGTAAACTCGGTGTTTTCGATGTTCTCATCGACTGTGTTGCCGTCTGGGGAAGGCTGCAATGGGCTGCGATACAGACTCTCCCAGGCATCAGAAGAACTGGCGCCTATGTGCCGACTATTGGTCTGGCCGACCGCCAACTTGCTCTGACGTTCAGTTTCGCCGCCGAGTATCGCCTGAAAGTCTATATCCCGCGCCTTAAAGCCCGGGGTATCGGCATTGGCCAAGTTATTGGCCAATATAGAGGAACGCTCCGAGCGCACCAGCAAGGCGTTATCGTGAATACCCAATGAATTTGCAAAGCCTAATGCTGACATATGTTTTCCCCTATTGCCGCTTTCTGATTCTTAGAAGAGATATAGCAATAGCAGTGCCAACTTAATATATTGTTTATAATCAACGATTTAGGCTGTAATTACTGATTTGCATGATAAAGGTCGAGTTAAAGCGGCAAGCAGCTTCCGGCTGGGCGCTGTGCGCGCATAAGCTGATACTGAACTCTAAATTTTCTTGTACAGGATACCCGGCCGGCAATGCACCATTTCATACAGATCGGATAGGCCATGTACCGCCTCGGAGGCGCCCACCAACAAGTAGCCACCGGGATTTAGGGTAGCGTGCATTCGAGTGAGAATATCGCGCTTAAAATTGGCACTGAAGTAGATCAAGACATTCCGACAAAATACCACGTCGAAACGTCCTAAGAGTGCGTAGCTGTCTTGCAAATTCTGGGTCCGAAAATCTATATCAGCGGCAATGGTCGGATTTATTTTATAGCGCCCACTACTGACTTCGGTGAAGTGCTTCTTCAGCTTGACAGGATCAAGGCCGCGACCGATAGCGAGCGCGCTGTACTCCCCCGACCGGGCTTGCGCCAGGGCAGTGGGCGAAATATCGGTCGCGACGATGTCCGCACCGGCGCTGACTTTCCTATTTTGCTGCCTGAATTCTCGGAGGATCATCGCGATGGAGTATGGCTCTTGACCCGTTGAGCAAGCTGCAGACCAAACCCGCAGTCGAGCCGACGCCAAGCGCGCGTCAAACTCAGGCAACAATTTTTGCTCCAGTATCCGGAACGGATGACTGTCTCGAAACCATAGGGTCTCATTGGTGGTCATGGCATCGATGACTTGGGTTTTTAGCTTAATCTGGGTAACCATCTGCAGCCTGCTGATCAACTCCACCAAACTCGTCAACCCCTGCTCTGCCATCAACCGCCGCAACCGACTGGCTACCAAATATTCCTTGCTGTCACCCAACAAAATGCCGCTGTGTTTTTCTAAAAATATACAGAATTCGTCATAACCTAAGGTCATGTCAGTCATGCCAAAGCCAACCTTCTAGTGTGTAATAGTTCAATCCGCAACAGAGTGGCGCGCCCAAGGTCGGATCAGACTCCGCCCTCAGTGGGCGGCAATTGCATGCCCAAGGCGGCTATTCGATCAATAACCAACTGACCCAGCATATCGGGCTGGAACTTTGCTAAAAAATCATTAGCGCCGACCTTGCTAACCATGGCCTTATTAAACACACCGCTCAACGAGGTATGGAGGACTACAAACAGATCCTTAAGCTGCGGATGGGCTCGAATCTCGGCGGTTAGGGTATAACCATCCATCTCGGGCATTTCGATATCGGACACCAGTATCGGGTACCGGTCGGCCGGATGAATACCATCGGCAACCAATGCCAGCAAGTGGTCGAAGGCTTGCTTGCCGTCATTGAACTGCACCACCGTAAAACCGATGCGCATTAGGGTTTTGACGATTTGATTGCGGGCAATTTTCGAATCATCGACAATCATAATTTCGAGTTCTGGCGCACGCAAAGCCATGCCTTGAATGACCAGTTGCTCTGAAATATCCTCTTTCACCGGTGACACTTCGGCCAGTATCTTTTCAACATCGATAATCTCAACCAATTGACCCTTATACTGGGTCACTGCTGTCAAAAAATGATCATGACCGGTGCCCTTGGGCGGCGGCTGTATATCTTCCCAGTTCATATTTACGATACGATCAACACCGCGCACCAAGAAACCTTGTATTCGAATATTGTATTCAGTGATGATTACATAACGATCTTGTCGATTTTCGATGGCTGCATTACCTGTTGCCAGACTCAAATCCAAGATCGGAATGGTGCCACCGCGAATATAAGCAACCCCACAGACCACAGGGCTACTGCCGGGTATGCTGGTTAAAACTGGGCACTGCAGCACTTCCTTTACCTTGAAAACATTAATGCCATAGATCTGCTCACCGTCTAGGCGGAATAACAGCAACTCCAAGCGGTTTTGGCCTACCAGCTGTGTTCTCTGGTTAACGCTTTCCATTACTCCCGCCATCAGAGACTCCCTATAGCCAGGCACGGCAATTGCATCGGTTTTAGGTAGATGCCATAAAACTGACTCCCAATGAAAAATAAGCATAGACCGCAATTAGGGCACAACAAGCCTAAAGCGCAGCAATTTTACCTTCTAGCGCCTAATTGGGTTAAGTGGGCTCCTGGGTGGTTGACTCGTCGATGCTCTTGGCTTGTTGTCGGGTTGGCGCTGACCGCGCTGACTCACGCTAACAACCTCGAGACGATCCAGGCTTATGTCGACACCACAGTGCACAAAAGCCTGAGTAACTATGCGCGTCCGGATATCAATATCGACGTGCAATATCCATCCAACAGCCTCCTGGCATCGGACTGTTTAAGCGCATTAGAGTTTGAATGGCGCGGTTATCCTAAGCCAGGTCAAAATACGGTAAAAACCGCCTGCGCCGACCCGCGCTGGCAGCTCTATCTGTCGGTTAATATCCAAGTGTTTAAGGAGGTAGTGATCAGCGCTGCACCCCTCGCTCGGAACAAACCCCTTGATAGCAGCCAGCTGGCGCTGCGGCGAATGGATATAGCACCCTTGCGCCTAGGCTATTTTGATGATGTAGAGGGTTTGCAGGGCTATTTACTGCAGCGCACCCTGCAAGCCGGCCAAGTAATTACCCCTTACATCGTCAAGCCGCCGGCCCTAGTCAGTCGCGGCGACTGGGTCACTATTCGCTCAGGTTCCGGCGGCTTGGTCGTAACGACGACCGGCAAGGCACTGAAAGACGGCACGCTGGGAGATCAGATACCGCTCAAGAATTTAAACTCTCAAACCACGGTGCGGGCCTGGGTGATTGCGAAAGGCGTCGTATCCACTCGGAAAAAGGATATTCAAGTGCAGACCAGCCAAGGCCAATAAAGTATTTCGCAATAAATATAAATAAAAGTTAAAAAAAGCTAAAGTTTTTAATACTGTCGCCGTTAACTAGTTCATACAAGTTTATCTCCAGAGGACAATGCAATGCCTATCAATGTTAATGGACCCTCAACTCAACCGTTGGGGGCTAACAAGCCGCAGAAGAATGATGCTGCAGAGCAGGCCCCAGTCGCAAAAAGCGGCAATGGCACGAATCATGCTTCAACAGAAGACGTGGTTGAACTTTCCGACCGTGGTCGTGTGCTGGAGTCAGTAGTGAGCCGGGTCCATCAGATGCCTGATACGGATCAGGGCAAGATTGACCGCATTCGCAGCGCGATTACTAACGGTGAGTACAAGATCGATTATGACAAGCTCGCGGCCGCATTCAGTCGCTTTGAGGCCGGTCTCTAGTAGCCGACTCATTGCCGACGGATTGCCCCGAGCAGTCCGGATAGAAGGCAATGATTATGGAAACTCGACGACTTATTCAGCTTCAAGAAACGCTTTGCGCATCAAATGCCACAGCTAGAGAATTCGGCGTGCTGCTCATCGATGAACGAAAACACCTCACCTCGACGGATCGCGAGGCGATCAACACGGTGCTACCTCAAAAAGAACGGTTAATCAGCCAGTTGGCTACCCTACAGAGTTCAATACTTCTATTTTGCACGACATCGGATATAGAACCCAGCTATGGGGCGCTTCGTGCCTACCTGTATCGGCTTGGCATACCCGAAGCCGAGACCATTCTCGATCATTGGACCGCGCTCAAGAACACGCTAATCAAAAACCAAGCGTTGAATAAAACCAATGAGGCCATACTGAAAGAATTGCTGCGTCGCAATCAAATAAAACAGGCCATGGTCAGCAACCTAGGACGACAACCCGATACCTACGCTGCACCCGGCAAACAAACCAGTCGAACGATGGAAGGGTGGGTGGCGCAGGTTTAGCCTGATAAATAGGGCCCCCGCAGGCTTGCCGTGTTGGCGGAACCGGGTTGATATGCGGCAATGTGCTCGCCATCGCCCGGCAACATTTAGCCACTGCAATACTACTGGTTGCCAACATCGTCGTTTGGCATAAACCTCTACCGCGCCCGGCCGCCCGCGGACAGCATACTGCTAAAGGAGGATAGCCCAGTTATGCCGCCCGCCGCCCAACTGGCAAGAATGATCTTCCTTTCAGCGGAAATTTTTGTTAAAACTTGTTTTACAATCGCCTAACCAGCCTGACCCCGCTCTAGCGCACTTGTGCCAATATGGGTCTTCACTGGTACCACCCTTGCACCGGAACTACAGATGACTTCTTATCCTTTTGCCGATCAAATCAATGTTCTGGTGGCCGATGACCATCCTCTGTTCCGGCAGGCCTTGTCCGAAGCCCTGTCTCAAACCGATCATAAGATCCAGATACAACAGGTGCAGTCCTTGGCCGATACCCTGGTCGCGGCTGAAGCGGGTGATACCGATCTCATTTTGCTCGATTTAAAGATGCCCGACTGCGTCGGCCTGATGGGGCTGATCGAATTGCGTTCTAAGCATCCGGAAATCGCCATTGCCGTGGTGACCGCTAATGAGTCCAGCCAAACCATGCGCAAGGTGAAATCGGCGGGCGCAGTCGGATATCTGATCAAATCGATGGAGCTGGACTCCCTGGTCTCCGCGCTAAACAGTCTGTTAAAGGGCGAACGCTATTTCTCTCTGGAAGGTGTTGAAGACCCGCAGGATATAGATGACGATATCGATGCTATGAAGAAGCTGGCCTCGCTGACCCCCAAGCAACAACACGTGCTCAGCCTGATCAGTCGTGGCCTACTCAACAAGCAGATCGCGTACGAACTCGACATTAAGGAAACCACCGTCAAGACCCATGTCTCGGAGATTTTCCGCAAACTGAATATTTTTAACCGGACTCAGGCGGCCATTTACAACCAGTATCTCAACGTTCCGGAATAGACGCGTGTTGGGCGCCGCAGTACGCCTAGAAAATGCTAGAATGGCCCGCTAAACCGCCACGGGACCCAACAAGACCATGACCGAATTAAGCCGCGAACAGCGTTTCAAGACTATCGCCCGGGTTAACTGGGTCTGTACGCTGGTCGATTCAGTCCTCGCCCTAGTCAAACTCAGTATCGGTTTCTTAGTTGCCTCGCCGGGTTTGATCGCCGATGGCTTACACAGCCTAAGTGATTTGGCCACCGACATCCTAGCCCTCATTCTCGGCAAACTGGCGCAACACGGGCCGGATGCGGAACACCCCTACGGCCACGCCCGTTATGAAACCTTGGGTACGGTGATCTTGGGGATCGTGCTGATTCTCGTGGCCGTGGCCATCGGCATCGAAAACCTGCTCGCGCTGTGGCGCGGCACGGTGGTAAACCCGCACTGGATCGCATTAATTGCGGTGACTGCGTCTATCATCAGCAAAGAAGCCCTTTTCCACTATACCCTGAAGTACGCCAAGCTCACCCGATCCGCATTACTTGAGGCCAATGCCTGGCATTCTCGCTCCGACAGCCTGTCCTCGGTCGCCGTTTTGATTGGCATTGGCTGTTCGCTGGCCGGCTGGCCGTTGGTGGAATATTTAGCCGCCTTGGCGGTGGCGCTGCTGATAGGCCATATGGGCTTTAAGCTGGCCTGGAATGCGATGCAAGATCTGATCGACCGCGGTGTGTCGGTCGATCAACAAACGACTTATCGCGCCACCCTGGGCACGGTGACCGATATTATCGATGTCCATATGCTGCGCAGCCGCCTAATGGGCACCGATGTGTTGATCGATGCCCATATTCAGGTGGCTCCAACCCTATCGGTGTCGGAGGCCCACCAAATCAATGACTTTGGTATGCGATTGCTGAAACAGGCGCATCCGGAGATCACCGATGTCACCCTGCATATCGATTTTGAATCGGATTTCCCGGATAAAAAAACCAAACTCGAACCCAAACGCCAGGCTTTGCTGAGCGAGCTGGAGCGGGTTGGCATTACCGGCTTTGAGCGGATATATCTGCATTACGCGGACAATCGGGTCGAGGTGGAATTACTCTTTGCTCAGGGGCATGAGCTCGAGCACTTGACACAGTCTGCCCGGGCCTTGGTGGCAAGCACGACTTGGCTCGGATCAATACAGCTCTATCGCCGCAACCCGGACTGACAGAGCCGGAAAGATGGGTCGTTCCGGATAGCCCCAGCCCTTTGCGGGCCAGGGTCATCGGAGTGGACCTATTCGGCCACGCGTCCGGGTATCGGCTGAATCGGCGGCTGCACGCCGGCATTTTGCGCCCGATGCCGTAAACAGTGATCCATCAGCACCAAGGCTAGCATCGCCTCGGCGATCGGGACGGCACGAATACCGACACAGGGGTCGTGTCGACCCTTGGTGACCACCTCAATATTTTCACCCTGGCGGTTGATACTGCGACCGGGGGTGGTTATCGACGAGGTCGGCTTAAGCGCGATCGTGACCAATAGATCCTGACCGGTACTGATACCACCGAGTACGCCGCCGGAGTGGTTAGAGAGGAAGCCTTCAACGCTCATCTCATCCCGATGTTCGGTACCCTTCTGACTGACTACGGCAAAGCCGTCGCCTATCTCGACACCCTTGACGGCATTGATGCTCATCATGGCATGGGCGATTTCCGCATCGAGCCGGTCAAAGATCGGCTCGCCCCAGCCGGGCACCATGCCCGTAGCCACAACCGATACTGCAGCACCGACTGAATCTTGCTGACGCCGCAATTCCGTCATGTAGGCATCAAGCTCGTCCAACTTGTCGACATCGGCACAGAAAAACACATTGGTTGGGATCGCCGACGGGTCTTTGTAGGCCAGTTTGATCGGTCCCAATTGGCTCAAATAGCCCTGAATGGTGACGCCAAACTGTTCGTAAAGATATTTTTTGGCAATAGCCCCTGCCGCGACCCGCATCGCGGTTTCCCGTGCGGAACTGCGCCCACCGCCGCGATAATCTCGGAAACCGTATTTCTGGTCATAACCGTAGTCGGCGTGCGAGGGCCGATAAGTATCGGCAATATTGGCATAGTCCTTACTACGCTGATCGGTGTTTTCGATCAACAGGCCAATTGGGGTGCCGGTGGTTTTGCCCTCGAATAGACCGGAGAGGATCTTTACCTCATCGGCTTCGCGGCGTTGGGTGGTGTGTTTGCTGGTGCCAGGCTTGCGGCGGTCCAGATCCAACTGCAAATCGGCTGCGCTGAGCGTCAGGCCGGGCGGGCAGCCATCGATGATCGCGCCCAAGGCTTCGCCATGGCTTTCGCCAAAGGTGGTCAGGGTAAAGAGCCGACCGTAGGTATTTCCAGACATAGGACAATTAAACTCTTATCGTTGATCGGTTCAGAGGTGCTGCCGCGGCCCCACTTGGGGCCGTTGGCAGCACGGCTCGAAACGGCCCGCTAACGAAAGCTGGCCGCGTTTTTTTGTAACTCAGCGCTGGCAACAACCAGCACACCATGGCCACCCTGACTGAAGTCGGGCCATTCAAAGGCAACCTCGGGGAAGGCGGCAATCAGTGCCGCGGCACTGTTACCCACTTCGCAGATTAACCAGCCGTCGGCGGTGAGATGGTCCGGCGCCTGGGCCAAAATTTTGCGCACCAGATCCAGGCCGTCGTCACCGGCGGCCAGGCCCATTCTCGGCTCGTGCAAAAACTCGGCCGGCATCTGGTCGATATCCTCCGCATCGACATAGGGTGGATTGCTAATGATCAGGTCGTAGCGACGAGTGGGTAATGCATCGAACAGATCGCCTTCATAGGCGTCGATCTGATAATCGAGATCTTTTAAGCCAATATTTTCAATGGCAATACCGAGCGCGTCCGGGCTGAGATCGCTGACATCGACATGGGCGAGCGGAAAGGTGCGCGCCATGGCAATGCCCAGGCATCCACTACCGGTACACAGATCCAATAGGTGCGTCGGCTCGCTCGTCAGCCAGGGTGCAAAGCGGTTACTGATCAGTTCACCGATCGGCGAGCGCGGGATCAGCACCGTGTTATCGACGCGAAAGGGTTCATTAAAGAACCAAGCCTCTTCGAGCAGATAGGCAGTCGGAATCTTGTTGACGCAGCGGTCCTCGATCAGGCGATACAGTAGCGCGCGCTCAGTCTCTAGTAGGACGGCCGCCAAGGCGCTGTCGGGTACGTGCCAGTCCAGCTGCAGACCACGCACCACCAGATGACGGGCCTCCTGCCAAGGTTGACTGAAGCCGTGGCCATAAAAGCACTCGGCACGCTCCATCTGGCTGGCACAAAAACGGACCCAATCGGCCAGAGTGGTGAAACGGGCCAATTCCGTAAAGGCGGGCCAATCGTATAACGAATTTTGGGTCATATTGCAGTCGGTTTCACGAAAAAACACTAGTATAACGACCCGAGCCGGAATTCTAAAGTAATCGCGCCAAAAGCCAGTGTGCGACTGGTTCCGGGGCTTCCATATGCAAATGGTGGGAACCGCGCATCAGGGTGGTGGATAACTGCGCTACGCTCGCCTGGCGGTCGGTAAACAGGGCCGGATAGTCCGGCCAGGTGTCGATCGCAAAGACCAGCAGCTCAACCGGGATGGTGATTTGCGCCAGCCAGTAGAGAATCTCAGCTTCCGATAAGCGCCACAGACTGGGTTGGCGCAAACGCCGATCATAGCGATGATACCAGCCGGCCGGGCTCTGGCCGATCGCCCGCTGTGCCAGTCGCTGTGCCGCCTGGGGTGAGAGTGGAAACTGGCCGCGCTGACGCGATTGGACAATCTGCTCAAAACTGGAATAGTAGCGCGTCGGCATTAACCGACCGCGCTGTTGATAAAGTTGCTCGAAGCGCTGAAAATTGTCCTCCAGCGCCGAGGCGGCCGGCCCGAGACCGTCGAGGCACAACAGCAACTTGATTCTGGGATCGACCGCCGCTAATAGCTGGCCCAGCATGGCACCGAGGGAATGGCCGAGAATAATCGTCTCCGGCCAGTCCAAGGCATCGATCACCTGCCCTAACCTGGGCAACCAGGACAAGACAAACTGTCCGTCGGCAACCGGTAAATCGGCTGATTCGCCGTGTCCGGGCAGATCGATGGCCCACAATTCAATGCCCGGCAGGTGTTCCGCCAAGGCGCTAAAGGACATCGCATTATCGAGTAGGCCGTGCAACGCCAGCACCTTTCGGCCCTGCCCCCAACGGACGCCCTGGACGGCGCCATCGAGCAAACTAAAGGGCGTCATCGGCTGACCCCCATGCGCTGCAGCAGCGTGCCAATATTGGCCGCCGTTTCCAATGGATGTTCGAGTGGGAACATATGACTGCCGGGCATACGCTGACTGGCAAAGCCTAAATAATGCTTCATGCGCATATATTGATTCTTGCGCACCGTATCACTCTGCCGGCCGACCAGAACACCCGCGGGGACCGCCAACATGCCCGGCTTGAGCACCATGCGATGCGGCAGCGTACGATACACCGCCAGCTCGACGGCCAATTGATAGGTCAGATCGACCGACCCCTGTTCATTTTCCGCCAAGGCACAGGCCAAATAGTCTTCCAGGCACTGTGGGTGAAAGCCGCTGAACAGGCGTCGGCTGCGGAAATAGTCGCGCGCCTCGGCCATGGAGGCCCATTCAATGCGCCGGGTCTTGGTCTTGTGGGCCGGTGACAGGCGATTGATCAGACCGGTGACCTTGGCCGTCTGGATCAATAAGGATTCAAAGCGATTGAAGGTTGGCACATCGAGCAGAATCACGGCCCGAAACAGCTCGGGTCGTTGCAGGGCGGCCAACAGGGTCAGGGCACCCCCCAAGGAATGACCGATGCCGATCACCGGCTGCTGAGTTTGGCTTTCAATACTGTGGATTAACTGATGCGTTAGTTGGCTCCAGTTATTGCCAACCGGGTATTTCGGGTCGTGCCCCAAAAGCGGAATCTGATAGATCTTATGGCGCTCGCCCAACCGGCTCAGCAGCAGCTGATAACTGGCCGAGGGAAAGCCATTGGCGTGGGCAAAGTGAATCGGCGCGCTCATGCGGCGCAGCGTTTGTGTGAGAAGATCATACTGTTACCAACACCCCATATTGATTCAAACGGCCGCTTAGATTAGCGAATCCACTCCAGCTGCACAAAACCCGGGAGAAATTCGTCGGCCAAGAGGCAGGCAACGTCCGCGGTATCCATATTAATGCCGCGCGCGTCGGCGCCGCACAGGTGGCGGAGCAATCGGGTTAATAGAGGATTGTGCGCGATGATCAACTGGGTCTCCAGGCGCGGATCGATCAGCGACACGAGAATCGGGTCGAGGTCGCTGTCGGGTAACACCCGATCGTCGACGTTGCGGCGCTGCAAGGCCAGACCCTCGGCGACTAGGGTATCGGCGGTTTGTAAGGCGCGCAGATAGGGGCTGACGATAAGTAGGTCGATCACCGGCAAGTACCGGCACTTGCTCGCCACCGCGGCTTTGCCAGTGACCGTCAGAGCCCGGGAGGCGTCGTCGAATCGATAGGGCTCCGCCTCGCCGTGACGCATCAGATAGAGGCGCACTACTGGTCGTCGGCTCGGGGCCAGTCGGTGAAGGGATAAACCTTGTCATCACTGGTAAAGGTTAGATAGGCCAAAATCTGGGACTGGAAGATACTCAGGGGTTTGGCGAAGGCCACCAATGAGGCGATCGGCTCGTCCTGGAACCAGAGCACGATCCACTGAATAAGGCTGATTAGACCGGTTACCATTAGACTGATGCGTAAAAACAGCCAAAATAGCAACATATAGGGTAGTCGCACTAGATGATGTTCGCGTTGTTCCTTTTTCATATAACTCTCCTCACATGCCCACGGACATAAATTCAACATCTTCGGCCAAGTCACCAGACATCAGGCGACTGGCAATTTCTTTCACCGGCATGTCTTGATAGATAATGGCATAAAGGCCCTTGACCAGCGGCATATAAACCCCTAACTCATCGGCCTTCTCATTCACCATGCGCAGGGTATTGATACCTTCAGCGGTTTCACCAATCTTCTTGATCGCCTGTTTCAGCGTCAAGCCTTCGCCAATGTAATAACCGACGCGGTAGTTGCGGCTCAACTGCGACGAACAGGTGACAATCAGATCGCCCACCCCGGCTAGGCCGAGAAAGGTCATTGGGTTGGCGCCCAAACGCACGGCAAAACGCGACATTTCGGCGAGTGAGCGGGTGATAATGGCGGCACGGGTATTTTCGGCCATGCCCAGGGCAACGGCCAAACCGGTGATAATGGCGTAGATATTTTTCAGGGCCCCAGCCATCTCAACCCCGTAGATATCCGGGTTGCCATAGACCCGAAAGGACGGGCAACTGAGCAGCTGTTGAACTTCCTGACGTAAGGCTTGGCTATAGGAGGCAATCACGGTCGCCGAAATCTGATTATCGGCTATTTCCTTAGCCAGATTGGGTCCGGAAATCACGCCAACATCGTGCTTCGGCGCCAGATCGTGCAGAATTTGGCTCATTAATTTAAAGCTGGTTGGCTCAATCCCCTTGGTCAGGCTGATCAGGCGAGCATTGGCGGGCAAATACTGCACGGCCTCCTCAACCACGGCGCGAAAGGCCTTGCTCGGCACAGCCACAAAGACAAAGTGCGCGTCGCGCACGGCGGATTCTAGATCGAGGGATGGCGCGAGGTTATCGGCCAAGACATACCCGGGCAGATAGCGAGCGTTTTGCCGATTCTGCAGTATATCATCGGCCTGCTTTTCACTGCGCATCCAGAGGGTTACCGGGTGGTGATTCATCGCGGCTATATTGGCAACGGCCGTGCCAAAACTACCGCCCCCCAATACCGTTACCTTGCTTGAGGTCAGTTGAGTCACTCGGTGTCCTTAATTAATTTGGTTTTCAATACACTCAACCAGATCCTTGAAGGCCCGGCGGTTATTTTCGTTGAGTGACATCAGTATCTTGTGCGCTTCCAGAACGCGAGCACGCGCTGTCGCTTCGTCCAAGGGCACCAGATCGGCTTCCTGTAACGACGAGGCGTCGGTTAAGTCTTGCTGGGTGATCATGGTGTAGACTCGGTCTCGAAAGCCCATCGACTCGACAATACGAGTGATATCGGCATGACTGGAGATGAGCAGCGGAACTTGACCCATCTTCGGTGTGGCCAAGCGGGAAATCTTGGCCAGCAGACCGAGACTGGTACTGTCGATGCCCTCAGCTTCGGTGAGGTCAACGGTAACCGATTCGAATGCCGTGTCTTGCACCATGGTGTTCAGGCACGAGTCAATCGTTGTACACAAAGTCATCCTGACATCGCCTGTCAGCTTAATGACATATCTCCCTTGATGGTTTGCCATCAGGACACGACCGTTGTTCATGAAATCCAACCTTGGTTACGATTTTTCAACCGTTAAAACAGTAATATCGTCCGGAGCGTCTGCGGTTTGACCGTTTTCACGCTTCTGTGCGAGGTACTCATGCATAGTATGAGACCGGTCTGCGCCTAACTCAAGCAATCGTGCTTCTTTTTGCGCTAAAGTCGATTCGCTCATCAATTCAAAGATACCATCGGACAAAAGCGTCAATTGTCTGAACCCTTTCAGGTCCATATGCCGAGTGACATAGGAAGCATCGTCAAATAAACCGACCGCCAGGCTTTCCGGCTCTATGGTACGGCATTCCGACTCAAAGCAGAGGATTGGTGCTGGGAAGTGCGCCGCCAAGGCGTAATCCATTCGATCCTCGAGGGTATTGATAATGCCGTAGAACATGGTGGCGTGTTTATGGGTTTGAGTTTTCAATAATTCTAAGTTTATTTGCCGCAACAGCTGGCCCGGATTGGTCACTATGTCGGAGGTGTCGTTTTCCAACTCGTCACGATAGCGATCAATCTGGGTTTTAATCAATAGGGTAATAAGCGCGGAACTGGCGCCGTGGCCGGAGACATCGGCA
>JBLHFL010000017.1:0-17136 GCA_047618105.1 Granulosicoccus sp. | reverse complement strand
TGTCCGCGGCGGCCTAAACAGTTGGGGCGCCGACCCGATGGCCTATGTGGGTAACCAAACCTACAAGCTGTCTCGGGTGGTGGACCAGGGTGATGTCGAATTTAAGTATGCCGACAGCAACTGGAGTCCGGTCAATATTGGCGGTCAAGTGGGTGAAAATGGCCTAGTGCTCGGGTCAAATCCAGGCAACCTGACCCAGTACTTCCCGAATAAGGGTTTTTACAACTTCTATCTGGTGTCGACCGAACTGGATGGCCAACCGGTGATTCTGCACTTTATTGACCAGGACGTCGGTCCAGTCGGTGAAACCCTCTATCTGACCGGTAGCCTGAACGATTGGAGCAACGATGATCCGCTGATCTATATGGGTGCTAACCACTACAGTGCCACGCTGGACTTAGCCGCAGGCGATTATCAGTTCAAACTGAGCAATCAGGATGCCAGTTGGCAGCGCTTGGTCGGGGATGGTGTTGCCGATTTGGACGTGGCCGAAGCGCTAGTCGCCACCGGCGTCAGCAGCCTGTTGACGGCGGAGCACGCCGCTAACTATAGCTTCGCCTATCATTTCGACGAGAGCCTGACCGTGAGCTCCGACTATATCGACAACCCGGCCCCCGGTTTGCAGGTGGTGTTCCAGAAACCTGCTGCCTGGGCCGGCGCCAATATCTACTTTTGGGAGGCCCTAACTACCCCGACCGAGGGTTGGCCCGGTGTGCCGATGACCGACTTGGGTGATGGCTGGTTCGGTTTTGAGTTTAACTTGGGCAGCGGCAGCGCCAATATCATCTTCAACGACGGTGCCGGAGCGCAAACGGGAAATCTGTTTCGGGATGCCAACGGCTGCTATATAGCGGAGACCTGGGCGGACAGCTGCCCACCCTATCTGGAAGCAACACCGCCGGGCCTATAGCCTAGGCACCGAGCGACCATAAAACAGACGCTTACAAAAAAGGGTCGGCATCCGCAAAGATGTCGACCCTTTGTTTTATCTGTGCTCAGAATCCGAATCCTAGCCCCAGCCGCTGTGTGGTTAGCGCGGTTCTAAGAGCTTGGTCTTAAACTGGTTGGGCAGCAGTATCACTTCTATGCGGCGATTCTGTTGCCGTGTTGCACGACTCGTTTCGGCCACTAGGGGACGGGTAGCGGCAAAACCGACGGCCTGTAGCTGACCTGCTGGAATTTTTTGCCCAATCAGTTCACGCACGGCGATGGCCGCCCGGGCTGACGATAGTTCCCAGTTCGATGGATACTGTTGCAGGGTGCTCGGCGCGATGCCGCGGCTGTCGGTATGGCCCTGAATGCTGATCAAATAGTTGGGGAAGCTCTGCAACGCCTCTGCTAGCAGGCCCAGCGCCTGGCGCCCCTCGGCGTTTAACTCGGCCGAGCCGGAGGCAAATAAGATGCTTTCAGGCAGTTTAATGGCGGTGGTGCCATCTTCCAGTTGGGTGACCAGCTGTTCTTTTTCCTGGTTCAACTGGGCTAACTGAGATTGCAGCTTGGCCTCCAGCTTATTCATGGCATCGGCTTCGGCGGACATTTCGGTCTGCAGACGCGCAATGGTTTCACTGTAAGTTTCATTCTCAGCCTGTTTTAACGCCAATTGTTGGCGCGCGGCTTGAAAGAGTTCGGCGGTGGTGGCGGCCTTGTTCAACTCATCCTTTAACAGAGTTAGCTCCGCCTGAGCGGTCTGAAATTGTGCGCTCTGGCTCGTTAAACGGGCCTGAGTTTGAACCAGCTGGGCCTGCGTACTCGCCTGTTGAGCGCGCGCTTCGAGTAACTCTTCTTTTACTCCGGCCAGTGCAACGTTGGCCTCGGCGAGCTGGGTCTCAAGTTCTGCCTGCCTAGCCTGGGCTTGAGTCATTAGCGCCTGCAGGTCGGCCTGCTCGGCCTCGGCCTGTGCCGCGGCATCTAAGTTTTCCGCACGAGCCGTAGCAGCTAATGCCTTCTGTTGCGCTATTTGATCGGCCATCCCTCGAATCGAATTCTTAAGCGCACCGATCTGGTCACCTAAGGACTGGTTGAGTCGAGTGGTTTGGCTGGTGGAGCGATTGAGTTGTTGTTCCGCGCTGCTCAACCGGGCGTTGTCTCGCGTAAGTTCATCGAACTGCTCGGTGAGCTGAGCGATTTGGTTGGCCAAATCACCGTTCTGCTGCTCCAGTCGGGCCAGTTCAGCTTGGCTGATGGCATCATTGTCCTGCAGCTGGCTAAGGTTTTGGTGCCCTTGGTAATATAAGCCGGCACCGAGCAAGGTGGTGCCAAAGAGAACGGCCGATAGCCACCAAGAACCCCAGCCTCGTTGATAGGTTCGATTCATATCATGGGCTCTTTTTATTTTAAGTTGAGGCTTGAGTATAGGGAGACCCTGGCACAATAGAAAGGCATTGCCGGCTTCCTCTGGATTCTGGGCGCTGCCCGAGTTTAGGTTACAGGTGGCGGTGGCGCAGTCATTACCTGTACCTGGTTGCGGCCCCCCTCCTTAGCCCGGTATAGAGCCTTGTCGGCGAGGCTAATCAGTTCGAATACAGTCTTAAAACGGTCCGGCGTCAATGTTGCCGTGCCCGCGCTAATGGTCACTACCGGGCTGACGCTTGACTTCAGATGTTCAATTTTAAGATCACTCACAACCTTGAGCAATTGTTGTGCACGATTAAGGGCACCGGCGTTGTCGGTCCTTGGCAAGATACAGGCGAATTCTTCGCCTCCGAAGCGGGCGAGCAGATCTGTGGGACGGCGGACCGTTACCGCCAGCGCCTGAGCGATGGCCTTTAGACATTGATCACCCATCAGGTGACCACAGTGATCGTTATAGTTCTTAAAAAAATCGACATCGAGAATAATAAGCGACAGGGCTGCCCGGTCTCGTTCACAGGCACGCCACTGTTGGTCGAGTGTTTCATCGAATTTCCGGCGGTTCGCTATGCCGGTCATGCCGTCGGTCAGGCCGATCGTACGTAACAGATCCGATTGCAGTTTTAGCCGCAGCTGGGTGTCCACGCGCGATTTCACGACGATAGGGCTGATCGGCTTATTGATAAAATCAACCGCCCCCAGTTTAAATCCGAAGATTTCGTCGTGTTCCTCTGCCAGCGACGTTAAAAATATAATCGGAATGTCTCGAGTCGCGGGCTCAGTTTTAAGGGCCCGGCAGACATCGTAGCCGGTCATGCCAGGCATCATGACATCCAATAGCACCAGATCCGGTGTCTGACTCTTACACAGCTCGATCGCGCTAGGGCCATTGGTGGCCATCAATACATCCATATCCTGTTTGAATATTTCATTGATCACATGAATGTTGATCGGTTGATCGTCGACGATCAATAACCTAGGTTTGGCCAACCGAGTCGACAAGCCTTTAAACAACGCATCCATCATCAGAGGCCAACCAACAGTTCGTTTATCGAACTAATTGCCGCGGGATAATTCAGTTCGATCAGCATCGGCTTTAAGTCGAGAAACTTATGCTGATTCAAACCGCGCGGTAAGGATTCCAGGGGCAATTGATCAAAGAGCGTCAGCGCCGTTAGGCTGCCAATCGCCAACTGCGCCTTTAATTCAATCAATGCGGCTTTAAAATCCGCAGACGGCAGGGCAGTTCCGGTCTGCATCGGCGTTGCCAGTGGTGCTTTTCCGGCGCTCGCCTGTTGCAGCAACTCACCGCTTTGGGCCAACATCTGGCGCAACTGTTGGGCTAAATTGCTCGGCAGCAGCTTAGCCAACGGCTCGTGAGGCCCTGCCTTGAGTAACGCTTCGGCGTCTCGGATCTTTTTTACGAACGCTGAGGCACCCATGTTGGCGCCGCTGCCCTTCAGGGTGTGCAATGCCGCAGCGGCCGCGCTTGGGTCCTGATGTGCAATGGCCCGCTCAAGGTCGCTGATCAATTTAGCTGAGACGTCATTGAAGGTCGGCAGCAGGCTGATAAATAACGGCATATTGTCGCCAAAGCGTTTCATGATACTTTCGATTTTTTCGATGATAGGCGAATCCGCCGGGAAGGCCACTACCGCATCTGCATCGATTTTACTGGGCTGAGTGGCACCGACCAGAGCTTGGATGATACTGGCGACGACCCTATCGATGTCGATCGGTTTGCCGAGATGACCGTTCATACCGGCCGCCGCGCAGGCTAATCGATCCTCTGCCGAAACATTTGCGGTCATCGCCAGGATCGGCAGATCGCGGAAGGCGCCGTGGCTGCGAATGCGGCGCGTGGCCTCCAAACCGTCTATATCGGGCATCTGCAAGTCCATCAAAACTAAATCGTAATCCACTTGGCCGGCCAACACGGTGGCGACGCCGACGATACCGCCTTCGGCTAAATCGACCTGGGCACCCTCTAGGGTCAATAGTTCCTGAGCGACCTGCCGATTCAATTCATTGTCCTCAACAACCAATAGCTTGAGATTCTCGAGACGTTTTTGCGCGCCAATCAATGGGGTCGGCTCCGCGCTGACCCGCTGGCCCAGTTCGGGGAGGCCTTGGTAAATAGCCGCTTTGATTTGCTGCGGTGTAACCGGCTTGGTCAGATAGCCGATCATCGGTGGCCGCATAAACTCGATGTCGGTCTCGGACAAGTCTCGGCCGTGCGCGGTAACCACTACGATCTTAGGAATGGCGACGCTGTCGGGCAACGCCAACATCGTCTTGATTACCGCTTCGCCATCTAAGTCGGGCATGCGCCAGTCCAATAGCATGACATCAAATTTTGGACCGACCCTGGAGCTGCGTTGCAGAATAGTCAGGACGTCCTGAGCCGACTCGACCGCGGTTGACGACCAGCCCAATGACCCGACCGCTGCGGTCATGATTTCGCTCGCGATTCGGTTATCATCCACGATCAACAGGTTCAAAGGTTGGCTTGCAAGCTGCCAACTGTCATCGGCCGAAACAAGGGTCACAACCGGTACCGTTAGCGTGAAATAAAAGCAGCTACCTCGATCCGGCTTGCTATCGACAAGGAGTTCGCTACCCATCATCGTGACTAGATTTTTAGTGATCACCAAGCCCAGTCCGGTGCCACCATAGCGTCGCGTGGTGGAACTCTCAGCCTGGACAAAACCTTCAAAAATACGCTCAATCTGTTCCGGACTGATACCGATCCCGGTATCGCGAATGCTGATCGTAATGGTGGACTCTTGAGCACTGCGGGCCTGTTCCTTGATCTGCACTACAACCTCACCCTGGCGGGTGAACTTCAGCGCATTGGTCGCAAGATTGATCAGAACCTGTTTCAACCGTAACTTGTCAGCAAAGACATGTTTGGGCAATTTGGGGTCCAAATCGAATAGTAGTTCGACATCGCTATTGCCCTGAGTTCCGGATAGAACAATCGCAAGGTCTTGCATCAGCTCTTCAATTGCAAAGGAATGGGGATCCAGCTCCAGCTTGCCGGCTTCTATTTTAGAATAGTCGAGTATGTCATTGAGCAACTCGAGCAATGATGTAGACGCCTTCTGGGCCTTGGCGATATAGTCTTGCTGATGGGCAGTCAGATCGCTCTGCTGCACTAAATGCAGCATACCCAGCACCGCATTCATCGGCGTGCGAATTTCATGGCTCATGTTGGCGAGAAAGGTCGATTTGGCGGCACTGGCGGCATCGGATTGCTCTTTGGCGCTGCGCAACATGGCCTCCAATTCCTGTTGTGAGGTGACATCGAGATTAAAGCCTGTGACTCGGATCGCCTCGCCACTGGAGTTTCGTTCCACTCGCGCACCGGCTTGGACGAATCGGATCCGACCATCGGGTAGTATGATTCGAAAGACCAGATCATAGTGTCCGGTTCCGCTTATGGCCGCCGCCAAACTGGTCGACGTTGCCTCAAGGTCATCTGGATGGATGCACTGTTGCCAATGGTCGAAATCCAGATCCGTGTTTGTATCGTCTTTCGGCCGGTCATAGTAGAGGCTGTACATGAAGTCATTCCATTGCAGGCCATCGTCGGCCAAGGTCCATGTCCATATGCCCAGGTTGGCAATGCTGGCCGCCATTTCGAGCTGGTCCCGGGCCGCCAAAATATCCCTCTCATGCTCGAGTTGGCGCGAGATATCTGTCGCGATACAGAGATAACCGACAAGCTCTTCGGATTCATTAAAGATACCGGTGACCGCCACAGAAACAGGCACTTGGGCGCCATCGCACGCGATATAGGTCCAGTGATGCGTTTCCGAGCCGAAGCGTTTGGCTTTGAAAACCAGGGTGTTAAATCCACTCACCCGCTCGTTAAAGTGGTGCCAAATTTCGTCTGCGTGCCGGTCGATCTCGGCCTGGATGTGAAACGTCAGTGGGCTCAATTGTCCGATCACATCTCTGGGGTTGTAGGCCAGAAGTCGTTCGGCACCACTGTTAAATACGGTCACCAGGCCGTTCAAGTCGGTGGCGATAATAGCCACCTCGGATGAGGCCCTGAGTACGTTGACAAATAGGGTATTGAGTTCGGCCAGCGCTTCAGTCCGTTCCAGTATTTGGCTTTCAAGGCAAATGTTGAGCTCTACAATGGCCGCCTCAGCCGCCTTTTGACCGGAAATATCCCGAATGGTGCGTGATACCCCCTGTGCCAGACCTTGGCTATCGATCAACGCAGATAGGGTGACGGCAACCGGCATGGGATAGGGTGCCGACTTAGCTTGATAATGGGTTTCATAGACTGGCACGGCTTCGTTAGCTTGCACCTTCTTACCCTGCTCCGTCTCGTCCGCCTGCAACGGTGCCGGCACAATCAGCGCAACGACATTCTGACCGAGCGCCTCGCTTGCGGTGAAGCCGAATATGCGTTGGGCGCCATTGTTCCAGCTGGTGATGACGCCCTGATCGTTGTTGCTGATAATTGCGTCTTCCGAGCTTTCAACGATGGCTGCCAAGCGACTCTGTTGATCAATCAACAGCTGTTTGTTTCTGCGCGAGGCCAGGGTGGACATAACCAGGCCGGTGGCCAGCAGGCTGATGATCAGGCCGAGAATGGCGATCTGGCCAACATTGGTCAACGTTAGGGCGTCGATAAAGCCCGGTTGCACCGAAAATTGAGCCTCCCAGCTGCGGCCAAACATTGGGTGAGTGGACGTACGGCGATGCAAATCCTGTGTGGCGCTGCGGTCATTATTATAAAATTGTACTCGATGATTGGGATCGGTGACGTCAAACAGCTCCAAGTGAATATGGTCAGTAGTTAAATCCAGGTCGGCCAAAACCTCATCCATCAACAGCGCATTGTAAGTCCAACCGATGGCCAGAGCATTGCGTTGCGCACTGGTGACCGGGGTCACCCCCTGGGCAAAAACCGGCAGTAAAAACAGGAACGATTGCTGTGACTGACCGCTCGCCTGAACCAAGGTGATGGGCGAGGTCAGTTGCGCCAGGCCCGTGTCGATCCCGGCCTGGGCGGCTGCGCGGCGGTGTTTTTCCGAGCCAATATCCAGACCCACGGCCTGAACGTTGCGTTCAACTGGCTCGATATACAGAATCATAAACCGTTCGTCTGGATTGGGGCTCAATTCTTTGAGGGCATAGTCCGGCCAACCGTCGGCCTGGGCAAAGGCAACAAAGTCAGGCAGGTCGGCCTGTGCAACGCGTTGGATAAAGCCGAAACCGCGAGCACCGGGAAACTCAGTGTCGACCTCGCGCGAATTGATAAAGGTGCGGAATAAATCGCGCTTCAGGTTATCAGTACCGACCATTAGAATCGCGCCGCGGGCGGCGGTTAGGCCGTATTGATAGAGATTGATTCGCCCTCTCATCTGCTCGATGGCGTCCAGGGCAATGCTATCCAAGGCCTCGACTATGAGTTGTTCATTGCGCTTGTTAACTTCATTGACCAACAAAGCGGTGATAAACAGTCCGGCGAGTAGGGTGAAGATAGACCATTTGCCAAAGTGGGGCAGTGTCAGTTGGTTACTCAAGAAAGACCCCTTCAACTATAGAGTAGGCTGGTCTGCTGGAGGTGAAGACTTGGATGCAGTTGCAGATTACTCGTCATCAACTGAAGTGTAGTTAGAAATATGCCAAAGCGCCTAATCGAAATTTAAAGCTGCTCATTTAATTTAGTCGGTGAGAATTTTTGTCGCATCAGTGGAATCTGAGCGCCGGGAGGAGGGGCTTTGTGCCCCAGACGAAGAGGTTTAAGGCCGCATCATAGGACCCTAGCGGCCTTGTGATGAGGGCCTAAAGCCTTAGTGTTGAAAGGAGTAAATACTGCCCAGACCCGTTAGGCGGGTTAATTCATCAAGGGCCGTGCGGCTTTCCGTGATCAGCAATGGATCGGCCAGGTCGGCGCCGACTAGGCGATCTCGGTAGTGTCGGTCGACCCAGCTGTTGAGTTGTTGATAGAGGATCGGTGTGATAATAACGCCCGGATGAATGGCCTGATACTCGGCCTCTGTGAGGGCTACGCGCAGGCGCAAACAGGCCGGCCCACCGCCGTTGTTCATCGACTGCTTTAGGTCAAAGACCTGAACGCTTTGAATCGGATTGGCCGGGTCGGCCAGCAAACGCGTCAGATAATCTGCCACGCTGGCTATGGAACGACATTCCGCCGGGACAATCAGGGTCATGCTGCCATCGGACTGCGTCAGCAGTTGGCTGTTAAAGAGGTACGAGCGTACAGCATCGTGCAGGCTGACCTCGGCGCTGGGCACACAGACGGCAATCAAACTGGCCCCAATCAACTTGGCATCGAGTTCGGTCAATAGTTGGGCGGTATCGACAAAGGCGGTCTCGTGATAAAACAGCACATTGCCATTGCCAACGGCAATGACATCATTGTGAAACACCCCTGCATCGATGGTTTCAGGACGCTGTTGAGCGAATACGCATTGAGCGTCACCCAGGCCATGCAAGCGCGCCACGGCCTGACTGGCCTCGAGCGTTTGGCGTGCAGGGAACTTGACCGGCGCCGGGCGGGCCTCGTTAAAGGCCTCCTTGCCATAGACGAACAGTTCAACGCCGGGCGCACCGTATTCGGCGCAAAAGCGCGTGTGGTTGGCCGCGCCCTCATCGCCAAAACTGGCGATCGCGGGTAAGGCCGGGTGGTGCGCGAAGTGGCGCGAATCGTGAAAAATGGCCTGCAACATACGCGACGTGGTGGGGTGTTCGATCGAACGATGGAACTTGGCATTGAGGTTTGCGGCGGTGAAGTGCACCCGGCCATCGGCGGTGTCGGCGCTCGGCGAGATGGTGCCGGCATTGGCCGTCCACATGCACGAGCCCGATGACACGGCACTGAGCAGGGTAGGATTGTCGCGCCCGACCTGGCGCACAACATCGGCATCGCTGCCCTGGTAACCCAAGGCCCTTAATGAACCGATGGCCGGTCGCTCATGGGGTAACAAAATACCCTGTCGATAACCCATATCGGCTAAGGCCTTCATTTTCTGCAAACCCTGCTTGGCCGCTTCCTTGGGGTTGGAAATCCCGGTGGCATTAGACTGGGACGCGATATTGCCATACGACAGACCGGCGTAATTGTGGGTCGGCCCGACCAGTCCATCGAAGTTCATTTCAAACGCGTTCATAGGTTCATGCCGGGCGAGAGGGTTGCCGGCGCCGACATGTCAGGGCTTTCCATTGAGGCTACCGGATAGGCGCAGTAATCGGCCGCATAATAAGCACTGGCGCGATGATTGCCCGAGGCGCCGACACCGCCGAAGGGCGCTGCTGAACTGGCACCGGTGGTGGGTTTGTTCCAATTGACGATGCCGGCACGAATTTCGCGTAGAAATAGGTCATAGCGCTCACGCGAATTCGACAAGAGACCAGCGGACAGGCCGTAACGAGTTGAATTGGCCAGCTCGATGGCCTCAGCAAAGCTATCGTACCGATAGACCGACAGCAGCGGTCCAAAGTATTCGGTATCGGGCACATCGTGGGCATCGGTCAGGTCGATGATACCCGGTGAGAGCAGAGCGGTGCCAGGTTCAAGCGCGGTCATTTCGAGCAGGATATGACCGCCTTGAGCGACCAGATGCTGCTGCGCCGCGAGCAGTTGCTCGGCGGCGTGCAAGGACACTACAGAGCCCATATAGGGTTGTTCGTCGGCGTCAAAACGACCCACAGCCAATTTTAACGTGGCATCGATCAGTTTTTCCAAGAAGGCATCGCCTTGGGCGCCATTGGCGATCATCAGGCGGCGAGCGCAGGTACAGCGCTGCCCGGCTGAGACGAAGGCAGAGAACAGAATATGGTGCAGGGCACCGGCTTCATCAATGTCCTCATCGACAATTAGGGCATTGTTGCCGCCCATTTCCAGGGCCAGAATCTTGCCGGTTTGGCCGCCATACTGTTGATGGATGCGCTCACCGGTCAAGGACGAACCGGTAAAAAACAGGCCATCTAGACCGTCGTGATTGGCCAAGGCGATGCCGGTTGGGGCGGCACCCTGTAACAGATTGAGTACGCCGGCGGGCAGACCCGCTTGCTGCCATAGCTTGGCGGTTTCTTGCGCCATTTTCGGCGCCTGCTCGCTCGGTTTAAAGACCACGCAATTACCGGCGATCAGGGCCGGGACTATATGACCATTGGGCAGGTGGCCGGGAAAATTATAGGGCCCGAACACGGCCACCACGCCGTGCGGTCGATGCCGCAGCACTGCCTCACCATCGGGCAGGGCGGTAACCTTGGTGCCGGTTCGTTCCTGATAGGCGGTGATCGAGATTTCGATCTTACCAATCATCGCCCCGACTTCCGTGCGCGACTCCCAAAGCGGCTTGCCAGTTTCGCTGCCGATGATAAAGGCCAGCCGTTCTTGCTGCTCTTTGAGTAAGGCGGCGAAGCGGCGGCAGATCGCCACGCGCGTCTCCAGACTGGTATGTTGCCAACTGCGGAACGCCTGGCGTGCCGCTCCAATGGCCGCATCGACATCGGCGCCACTGGCCGCCTTGCCGTGCCAGACCGAGGCTTGAGTTACCGGGTTGAGGGACTCAAAGTGGTCACCCTGGCCGTGCAGCCATTGGCCGTCGATTAAAAGGCTCTTGTCTGTCATCTTTATAACTCCTTGGGACGCAGAGCTACGGCGCGGATCGTATCGCCTTCGCCCACATTCAGAATCTTGGCCTGGGCGGGATTCAGCCACAGGGTGTCGTCACCGGCAGCACCCTGGTCGACCAACAGGACTCGGTATTCGGCCAACTGACGGTTGCTGACCATCAGCAGTCCGTGTTTGACGCTAAAATCCGGTGCCGGGGTTTGATCGGAAATACCAACTCGATAGGATTTGCTCTCGCGCACGGCGCGGATATTTTTGATCTTGGTGCCGACGCTGGGGCCGCCGTCAAAAATATCAATATATTGGTTAAACTCAAACCCTTCCGATTTCAGCATGGCTAAGGCTGGTTCGGTTTGTGGGTGCACGGTGCCGATCACGGCCTGGGCTTCCGGCGTTAACATCGGCACGTGGATCGGAAATTTCGGCATCAGTTCGGCGATAAAAACTTTGTTGCCAAGGCCGGTTAAATAATCTGCGTCGGAAAATTCCATCTGAAAAAAATGACGACCGAGGCTTTCCCAAAATGGAGAGTTGCCATCTTCGTCACTGTAACCGCGCATTTCGGCAATGATATCTTCGCCAAATAACTCTGGAAATTCGGCCAAAAAAAGATAGCGACTGCGACTCAACAAATGACCGTTTTGATTGTTGCGAAAATCGGGCATTAAGAAGAGGGTCGCTATTTCCGAACAACCGGTGAGGTCATTACTCAGATACAGAGTTTGGGTTATTTTGTGTACGCCGATTTCGCGCGAGGCATGGACTGATTTGCCGACATGATAGTTATACCAGACATCGCCGTGGCCAATGCTCGACTCCAGGGCGCAGATGCCGGCCAGCTCCTCATTGCTCTCATCGACCAAGGCAAAGAGATAAACCCGCTCAGTTAGCGGCAGACTTTTGTCGAACGACGCCAGGGCTTGGTCAAGCTTGGCCGCCATTTTTTGACGGTTGTCGGGCAGGGATGTGACACCGACTCCGGAGTTTTTAGCCATTAAACACAGGCTGTCCAGATCGGTACGCTGAATAGATCGAATATACACTGGGCGGCTCCTTATAACGGCGAGTAAGCGATGTCGTCGCCGGCTTGGACATTGAGTGCATCGGCCACATCCAAGGAGATGCGAATGGAATCGCCGATGCCGTCGACCAGGGTGCCGATAACGCAACGAAAGTCTTGATTGGATTGATTACTGATTAAATATTTCATACCGCCGACCACATTGGACGGGCGCGCCGTCTTAAAGCGAATGTTGCTGATGGTATGGGTGTAGCGCAGCTGCGCTTTCAAGACCGGTCCGCCATCGAACGGGTCGATAAACTTGGACTGGTGAAAGCCCTCACGATACAGCAACTGGCAAGTGCGATTGGCCGCAGGGTGATTCTGGCCAATGGTCGCCGAGGCCTCGGGTGGTAGTAGGGGCACATAGACCGGGTGTTGTGGAATCAGTTCGGACATGAAGGTTTTGGATTTCATCGAGCAATAGTAATCGGCGGTTAAAAAATCCATATCGAAAAATTTTCGCCCGACTGCATCCCAAAAGGGGCAAGCACCTTTCTCGTCGAAGATGCCCTGTATTTCTGCGATCACTTCCTGGTGAAAATGATCGCTATTGGCGGCAATATACATCAACCGCGCTCGCGACAGCAGATCGAAGCCGTCGGATTGTGTCAGCGCCGGATCGATGGTGAAGGAGCGTAACAGCGTCCGGCCGGTCAACTCATGGGACAAGAATAGGACCGGCACCTTGGAACTGATATTTAGGTGATGCGAGGCATGGACGATCTCATCGAGACGGTAATTAAAAAACGGATAACCGCAGCCCGCTTCAGCGTCAATGCCTGAGGTGCCATACAGTTCATTTGTTTCCGTATCTTGCATCACAAACAAAAACGAAGCCGGGCCGTCGCCATCTGTATCGCCGCGAAAGCCGTCGTCCGATTCGCTGATTTTTTCTGACAGCTTATCTCGCTCTTTCGGCAGGGTGGTCACGCGGGCGTCGGTATCGTTGAGTAGCCGTTCGATACCGGCCAAATCGCTAAAGGTCGAGGGTCGCACCAACAGCATGATCGTTCCTTATAGGTAACAAGATCCCTTTCGGGATCTACAATGGGTCAGGGCAATAATGCCAAAATAATTTAGCTCGAGCGTCGTTTTAGTGACCGGTTACAGCAGCGATGGCCGCTGTCAGACGGGCCAGACCCTTATCGATATCAGCATCTGGAATAATCAGTGAGGGGGCAAAACGTAATACATTGGGTCCGGCTACCAGCATCATTAGGCCTTCGTCTAAAGCCGCGCCGACTATGTCCTTGGCTCGACCATGCCATTGCGGTGTCAGTTCAATACCAATCAGCAGGCCCATGCCGCGCACCTCCTGGAATATACCGAATTGTGCGTTGATTGCCGCGAGTCCGGCGCGGAAACGTTCGGCTTTGTGCGTCACGTTGTCCATGACACCCGGTTTGGTTAATTCGTTCAAGACGGCCAATGACACGGCACAGGCCAGCGGGTTGCCGCCATAGGTAGAGCCGTGCGTGCCAAACGCCAAGCTCGGCGCTACGGCATCGGTGCACAGCATGGCACCGATCGGGAAACCGCCGCCCAATGCCTTGGCCGACGATAGGATGTCCGGTATGACACCAAACTGTTGGTAGGCATACATCTTGCCAGTACGGCCCACGCCGCACTGAACTTCATCGAATATTAACAGCGCATCGTGCTCGTCACAGAGTTGACGGGCGCCTTCCAAGTAGGCCTGAGTGGCCGGAGTAACACCGCCCTCTCCCTGGATCGGCTCGAGTATCACCGCGGCGGTGCGCGCCGAAATTTGTCCGCGCAGGGCTTCGAGGTCATTGAAGGGAACGTGGCTGATGCCGCCCGGGGTGGGCTCAAAGCCCTCCTTATATTTTGCCTGACCGCCGACGGACACCGTAAAGAGGGTGCGTCCGTGGAACGATCCTAGGGTTGAGATAATTTCATGTTTGTCCGGACCGAAATGTACAAAGGCATGGCGACGGGCCAGTTTTAACGCGGCCTCATTGGCTTCGGCGCCGCTGCTGCAGAAAAACACCTTGTCGGCGAAGGTCAATTCGGTCAATTTTCGTGCTAGTTCGATGGCCGGTTCATTGGTCATAACGTTGGACAGATGCCACAGCGCCTGGCCTTGGGTGGTCAGTGCCTCGACTAGGGCGGGATGGGCATGGCCCAGAACATTGACTGCGATGCCACCGGCGAAATCGACATACTCTCGGCCGGCCTGATCCCAGACGTGTGAGCCAGCGCCGCGCACGGGAATAATTTTGCCGGGTGCATAGTTGGGCATCATAACATCGTCAAATTGGTCGCGCGTAATAGGGGTCATCTGTGTCGTCTCTTATCTAGTGAAGGTTGTTCCAGGGTTCAGGCTGATTTAACCGAACCCCTATTCTAGGAAAAAATGCCGCAAAAAGCTTTTGCTTAGGCGACAGAGTATTACAGGCTAACGCAGTAAAAAAGGGATTATCTGAAAGCACTTGTCGCGCCGATGAAACAGGGCTCAGTCGGGCGTCTCATTGAACAGGGCAAAGGCTGCACCGCTGTCCTCAATACGCACTACCTCGGCCAGCACCGGTTGTCGGTTATTGCCGATAAAGACCAGAGCAACGACACCCTTGGCTAACTGGCGCACCGAGTCGGTGCAAACATAAAAACCGCCCGCTGAAATATCTTGTGATTCGCTGATGTCGGTTTGGTCGCCGAAAAAATGCAGCCGGATCGGCAACTTTTGAGGCGTACGTTGGCTGGCGCGTTTATTCATAATCGGATCCTTCTTAGGAGAATACCAATGCCCTAGTTCCGTTAGGTCTGGTGATAGCATGAGACCCATCCAGTGTATGCCGATCGTGCGGCATTTCAATGGCTAGGTGAGTCCCAGGCGGGGTGGTTTTCGCGCGCGTGTGCAGTCGCAGCTGGAAGGCAGAGCACCCACCCGGTCCAGATTCAATTGCCTATTTGGCGAGCTGCATCTTATGATTCAGGCTGCGATCTTCTGAGGGCGTTAAACCGTATTGATTTCGGTAAGCCGTGGAAAAGTGTGCACCGGAGGAAAAGCCGCATCCCAGGCCAATATCGGCGATGCTCTCGTTGCCTGTAAACAGTCGCGAGCGGGCCTCTTCCAAGCGTATTTGTAAGTAGTATCGACTCGGCACGGCGCTGAGATGTTTTTTGAACAGCCGTTCTAACTGCCGCCGGCTGATTTTGACGTGGAAGGCGATATCGTCGGTGGTCAGGGGCTCTTCGATATTATTTTCCATCAACTCCAAGGCTTCGGCCATTTTCGGCTGTTCGGCACGGGTCCGCTCGCTCAGCTCCTGATGCATGGCATTACTGGGAATGCCGAGTCGTTCATTGACAAAATATTTGGAAATGGCCTCTGCGGTGTCGGCCCCGACCTGCTTGGCGATCCACATCAGCATCAGATCGAGGCTGGCGCTGCCACCCCGACAGGTTAGACGGTCGCGATCGATACAGAACTGTTCATTGGCGAGCAAGATCGACTTGTGCTCCTTGACCAGCTCTTCCAGGGTGAGCCAATGCACGACCCCGCGATAACCATTTAACAGACCGGCCTTGGCAAGGGTGTAACTGCCCGAGGCTAGGCCGCCTAGCGCCGCAGTGGACCGAGTGAGTAAGAATTCGTCCAACCCTGGCGTCTTGGGGTGGCGCGCCGGTGACATGCCGGCCACTATCCACGCGTCGGCGTCGGGGGCATCACTGAGCGAATAGTGGGTATCGATCGGATTGCCCAAGCTGGACAGTGAGCGGTTATTTGCCAAGGCCACGGTAAAGGTTTCAAAACGGGTCTCGCCCATTAATTCATTGCACATCAACAAAGGTTCCATCGCGGAGACATAGCTCATCGAGGAATAGCCGGGCAATAGGATAAAGCCAATTTTTTGCGACAAGTTCGGCTCCTAATTAAGCTTCAAATGTACCTTTACGGATGATTTGGCCGTCAACCATAAACCATTGACCGTTTGCCATAACGGCATTTAAGGTCAGAGTGTCCGGATTCAAGACTAATAGATCGGCATCGCCGCCCTGGCGGAGTCGACCCTTCTGATGCAGCTTCAGTATACGTGCTGGATTGCTGGTGATGGTTTTTAATACCAGTTCAAAGCTGAGTTTTTCCTGATGGACCGAATAGTGCAGTTCTTGTAGCAGGGAATCCATGCTGCCGACCTTAATACTGACCAATTCACCCTCGGCATTGAATTCCGGCAGGCTGGCGTGGCCGTCGGTGCTGAAGGTGATGCGATCGGGGTCGGCGCCTTGAGCCAAGGCCAGGGCCAAGGCGGTGGCACAGCGCACTTCGCCTTGGGCAGCAATTTCCGGGGTCGAGCTGGCGGTAAAGTCGATGGTACCGCCGGCCTTATTAAAGCGAATGCCGGATTCAAGCAGGGCGGCACTGCGATTGATATGGGTCGGGTAAAACTGACTGAGCGGTATGTTGGTGTGTTCGGCGACGTCGAATAGGGTTTTCAGGCCATCGGCACTGCCACCGACGTGTACGCTAACGATGCCGGCCTTGAGCGAGCACATGCCGCCAACGCGCGCCTCAGCTGCGACCCGGGCGAGCTCTGCCCAACTCATCTGACTGCCACGATGGTCGGCAATAGCGATCTCACCGATGCCAATGCATTCCTCGATCAGCATGATGTCTTGCTGCACCGAGCCGGTCAGCGTCTTAACCGGGAAGTGGTAATTACCGGTATAGAAATAGGCAGAGAGACCCTCTTCTTTGAGGGCCTTGACCTTGGCAACCAGTTCCAAATGGGTGCGACACACCGCGTCGGTGCCTAAGGCACCGGTGACCGTGGTTACGCCGCCGCGAATGGCGTCGCTGAGCTGCATTTCTGGCGTGCGGGTGGCAAAGCCACCTTCACCGCCGCCGCCGGTAACATGGGTCAGGGTGTCGACAAAACCGGGGCAGACGATCTGCCCTGCGCAATCTAATTCAGTGATGGCTAGGTTGGTATTAAACTCAAGGTTGGGTGCCATGGCCAGTATTTTGTTGCCACCGATGAGCAGATCCATAACGCCGAGCGCTTCCGGTGCAAAAACACGGGCATTGCGCAATATTTGCAAGGTCATGTGAGCTTTCCGTCCGTTGTGCCAT
>JBLHFL010000016.1:0-17892 GCA_047618105.1 Granulosicoccus sp. | reverse complement strand
AGGGCTCTACATCTGCCTGCTGCAGATAAACCGGTATTTGCCGCACCGTTAAGGCTTCCGGGCCGGAGCGTTGCAGTTCCAAGCCAAAGGTTGCCAGCACCTCGGCAAACTCCTCGGCCGTATCGGCTTCACGATTGCTCACCGCCAATTTCAATGGTACCAACAAGGGCTGTGCTTGAATGCCCTGCTGATCGTATTGGTTCTTCATGCGTTCATAGGTAATACGCTCATGGGCCGCATGCATATCAACTAGGATCAGCCCCTGTTCGGACTGCGCCAGAATAAATACGCCATGCAGTTGGGCGATGGCAAAACCTAAGGGCGGGATGTCCACTTGACTGGTCTGTGGTAGCGGCTGCTGGGCCTGCCAGCCGCCCTCGGTAACGAGATCGCTTGGGCGCTGCAACTGCTGGTAAAAGGCGACCTGTTCGCCGGTGCTAAGGCTCGAGCTCGGCGTTGATGACATCGAATAGGGCGCAGAGCGGTCTGCCATATTCAGGCTGCGCTGGCCGCCAAATTCACCGGCCTCGATACCGCTGGTAGTGGACGTTAACTCAGGCGCAACCAGCGGCTCTGCGCCGAGTTGCGGACGCACTTCGGCCAGGGCGCGGTGCAATTGGGAAAATAGGAAATCGTGTACCAAGCGCTGATCGCGAAAGCGGACCTCGTGCTTGGTGGGGTGGACATTGACATCAACACCCAGGCTGTCGAGCTCTAGAAACAACACAAAACAGGGTTGGCGGCCGTGGAACAATACATCGCGATAGGCTTGCTTGACGGCATGGGCGATCACCCGATCGCGCACCACTCGACCGTTGACAAAGAAGTACTGCATATCGGCACTGGACCGGGAAAAGGTCGGTAACCCCACCCAGCCGGTCATCTTCAGGCCGGCCCGCTCGGTCTCGATCAGAATCGAGTTGAGCATAAAGTCAGGATTCAACAGGGCCGCGATCCGGCGTTGCTGTTCGGTTATGGTCAGGGCCGGACGCAGCGCGTGGATGGTGCGATTGTTATGCCGCAATGAGAAACCGACGTCGAAGCGCGATAAAGCCTGGCGCTTGATCACCTCTTCCAAATGGCTGAATTCGGTCTTTTCGGTGCGTAAAAACTTGCGCCGAGCCGGGGTATTAAAGAACAGATCGCGCACCTCGACGGAGGTGCCATCGGTATGCGCGGCCGGGGTCACCTCAGTGAGCATATCCCGACCCTGGGACTGGACCTGCCAGGCATCGGCTTGGCTGGCCGGTTTACTGGTGAAGTTCAACCGCGATACGGACGCCACCGAGGCAAGGGCTTCACCCCGAAAGCCGAGCGATACCAATGCCTCTAACTCATCGAGTGAGTAAACCTTGGATGTCGCATGACGCGCCAGCGCCAAGGACAGATCGGACTTGGCCACGCCCCGGCCATTATCCCGCACCCGGATCAACTTCAGGCCGCCCTGCTCAACTTCGATATCTATGCGCGTCGCACCGGCATCGAGGCTATTTTCAATCAGCTCCTTGACCACCGATGCCGGCCGTTCGACCACCTCACCTGCAGCGATCTGGTTGGCCAGGCGCGGCGATAATATTTCAATTGTGCGATCCGCCATCAAACCTGCAATCCTGTCGTGTTAAGGTGTTGATTAACGGCCATTAGGAAGCCCCCGGCACTAACAGCACCTGACCCACCCGAATGGAGTTGCTCCTGAGGTTATTCAGGCTGACTAAATTGGTCAGTGAAATACCGTATCGCCCTGCGATACCAGACAGGGTGTCGCCCTTGGCAACGGTGTATCTGCGTGTCGCTGCCTGGAGGGTCTGCGCCTGCTGCTTCTGCCACGCGATGAAACTGCCCTCTGGTGGCGTACGCTGAAAGTAGGTTTGAATCCCAGCACTGATCGCGCTGGCCATCTTTTTACGATAGGCCGCCGAACCGAGGTTGCGTTCTTCACGCGGGTTGCTGATAAACCCGGTTTCGATCAGGATGGACGGCACGTCCGGGGCCCTTAGAACAACGAAGTTGGCCTGTCCAATCTGAGTCCGGTCGCCGTGCAACTTGGCAAATTTGCCCATCTTATTGAGGACAATCGAACCGACACTGAGCGAGCTTTGCAAGGTGGTGGTCATTGACAAATCCACCAGCACCGACTTCAGAACCTCGTCCTTGTCTTCTAAGCTGACCCCATTAATCCCGCCAATTACATCGGCGGCATTCTCTTGATTGGCCAGGTATTTGGCAACGGCACTGACCACCCCACCGTTTGACAGGGCATAAACTGATGCGCCATTGGCCGAGGCTTTGGAATAGGCATCGGCGTGGATGGAGATAAACAAATCGGCATTCTTTCGTCGAGCCAGTTCCCGGCGCTGCTTAAGGCCCACTATATAATCGCTATCGCGCACTAGAATCGGCTGATAACCCTTGATGGCGGACAGTTGTCGATACACCTCCTTGGCAATGGCCAGCACCACATCCTTTTCTCTTAACTTGGAAGGGCCGATGGCGCCTGGATCCTCGCCACCGTGGCCGGCATCGATCACGACCACTATATCCCGGCGCTGACTGCTTATTTGGGCAATCGACTTGCTGACAATGGGCTCAATACTCGGCGTGATCGTAGGGGTCTCAAGGGTGGGTCGCTCTAGATCGAGCACCAAACGGTGGCCGTATTGGTCGTTGGGCTTTAGGGCGAAGCTTCTGGGCAGCATGCTGGTCGACATATCCAAAACGATGCGAATATCATTTTTATTGCGCGTCGCACTGCGGATTTGGGTAACGCCGCTACTGGTAAGATCCAACTCGGCGAAGTCGGTGCTCAGGCCTGCACCTTTGATATCGAGCACGATCCGAAAGGGGTTTTTTAACACCAAAATAGAGTGGTCGATTGGCGTGTCGAGATCAAATACCAACCGAGTATTGTCAGGCGCCGGCCAAATACGCACGCCATGCACGGTCGCAGCAAAAACCGGACCGGACAAGACCAGCAATAAAACCAGCAACCTTTGCTTCAAACTTATATCTCCATTAACTGTTGTAGGGCCAGCAACTGGCTGGCACCTTTGGCACTGTTCGTTTGTAGCTGGATCAGGCGCTCTTCAGGGAGCGCCGGCACCTCGTTCAGGGTCACCTCCAAATCCGCCGCGGGCAAACAGCCCCGTCCCTGATCCGGCCATTCGATAAGCCAGAGATTGGCATTGGCATCGTAATCGCGAATACCGATAAACTCTAACTCCTCCGGCTCGGCCAGGCGATATAGATCGAAATGAATGGCCCGTAGAGTTAGCAGGTCATATTCTTCCACCAAATTATAGGTCGGGCTCTTGACCCGCCCCGCCCAACCCAGCCCCTGAATCACGGCTCGACACAGGGTCGTCTTACCCATGCCTAAAGTTCCGTGCAGATAAATAACGCTGCCGGCCTGGCATACCTGACCCAACTGGTAACCAAAACGGGGCATTTGAGCTTCTGTTATTTGAATTTTCACGGCTTTACTTCTTTCTTAACCCAAGACGTACGCGGCAGAGTGTATCATTAGTCCCGATGGATGTGACTGACCGATGATGAATTTACCGATGGCGGTACCTGTGGATCTTATTGCAACAACAACTGAACTCAGTCTGGCGGAGAAAATTCGTGCCCTGGGCGGGCCCCTGGGCTTTCAAGCAATGCGCTTCTGCGCACCCGACACCCGCGCGCATGGCGAACATCTGCAACAATGGCTGGACGCCGGCTATCATGGCGAAATGGACTGGTTAACGCGCAATTCCGACAAACGTTTACGCGGCGATTTACTGCAACCGGGCACCAAGACGGTTATTGCAGTGCGCATGGATTATTTGCCGGCCAATCATCACAGCATGGCGGTGCTCGATTCGCCCGATCTGGCTTATGTTGCGCGCTATGCGCTGGGCCGAGACTATCATAAGGTCCTGCGCAAGCGGTTAGTGCAACTGGCCCAACAGATAACCGAATTGGCCGGCAGTCATGGCTACCGCCCCTTTGTCGATAGCGCACCGGTAATGGAGCGTCAGCTAGCAGAACAGGCTGGGCTGGGCTGGACGGGGAAAAACACCCTATTGCTGGCGCCGGGCGTCGGCAGTTGGTTTTTCCTTGGCGAGCTCTTTACCGACTTAGAACTGCCCTTTGATCCGCCCTTGGAACAGGGTCATTGCGGCAGCTGTAATCAGTGCTTGGTGGACTGCCCGACCGATGCCTTTGTTGCGCCGGGGGTGTTGGATGCGCGCAAGTGCATCAGCTATTTGACCATCGAATATGACGGCTCCATCCCGGTCGAGTTGCGCGCAAAGATGGGCAACCGTATTTACGGTTGCGACGACTGCCAGCTGGTCTGCCCCCATAACAACAAGGCCGATACCACCCAGGAGGCCGACTTTACGCCGCGCCATTCGTTAGAAAAAATCTCTCTAATGGAGGCTTTTAGTTGGACCGAAGTAGAATTTCTACACAACACCGAGGGCAGTCCGATTCGGCGCATCGGTTATGCCCAATGGCAGCGCAATATCGCCGTGGCACTGGGCAATGCCCCGGCGTCGCCGGAGTTGATCGCCATCTTAGAGCGCGCCAGAGGGCGTGTGTCTGACCTGGTAGACGAGCATATCGACTGGGCCTTGGTTCGATTACGGCAAGCGGAGGCCACTGACCCGCCTAGGTTGTCGACCAAGCCGATCACCTGGAGGCCTTAAGGTCGCTCTAGATACCGATCCGCTTCACCATCTGATAGGTGGTGAAGCCGCCGGTTAGATTACGCACCTGGTAGCCGAGGTTTGTCAACAAACGATAGGCGACATAACCGCGCAGACCAACGGCACAAAAAACCACCAGCGGCCGATTCTTGGGCAGCCGGTCGAGGTTGGCTCGGAGCAAGTTGACCGGGATGTTCAACGCCTCGTCAATAGTTCCAAGGACGCCAATTTCAGCCGCACTGCGCACATCGATAAGCAGTGCATCATCGACCCGGCCACTGATCTGTTCGGCCTGACAAATCTGATGTTCACCGCGCAGCACGTTACTGGCAACAAAGCCGGCCTGATTGATGATGTCTTTGGCGGAACCAAAGGGCGGGGCATAACAAAGTTCAAATTCTTCTAGGTCAAAAACCGTCATCTGAGCGCGTATCGCCGTCGCCAAGACGTCGATGCGCTTATCGACCCCCTTGGGGCCGATCGCCTGGGCTCCCAACAGGCGACCATCGCTGGGATCGAACAGCAGTTTCAGATTGACTTGGGTGGCACCGGGGTAATAACCGGCATGATCGCTGGCGTGGACATAGATTTTTTCAAACGGGATACCTTGGCTGCGGAGTAACTTTTCACTGGCACCGGTCGACGCTGCTGCCAAATCAAAGACCTTACAGATACCAGTGCCGAGGGTGTCCTTATACTCAGCCGGGTGGCCGAATATATTATCGGCCACAATACGGCCCTGTCGATTGGCCGGGCCCGCCAACGGTATTTGCGTCGCTAGGCCGGTAACATAGTCTTTGACCTCAACCGCATCGCCGACCGCCCAGATATGCTCAACGCTGGTGTGCATATGCCGATCAACTTGTATACCGCCGCGCGCACCGATGGCCAGATTGGCCAACTCGGCCAACTGATTTTCCGGCCGTACCCCGATCGCCATAATCACCAGGTCGGTAACCAATTTCTTACCCGCCCTGAGGGTCAGTTGCAGGCGGCAATCGACTTCAGCGATCTCCTGCAACGCGTCGTTGAGCTGCAGGCGCACCCCATGACGACGCATCTCTTGATGCAGGGGTACGGCCATTTCCGGGTCGATCGGTGGCATAAGCTGATTCGACATCTCCACAAGGGTGGTTTCAATGCCCCGATGAATCAAGGCTTCGGCCATCTCGATACCGATATAACCGCCCCCAATGACCACCGCCGAACGGGGCGCGTCAATATTAATCTTACGGATAATACGATCCATATCGGGGATGTTGCGTAGCGTAAAAACGGCATTGGAATCAACCCCTGGAATGGCTGGCACAATGGGTTTCGCACCGGGGGATAAGACCAGTTCGTCATAGCGCTCGCTGTATTCTCGCCCGCCGTCCAGTTCTCGGACCCGCACGGTTTGGGCCACCGGATCGATACCAATCACGTCACAGTTGATGCGAATGTCGAGCTTAAAGCGCGCCTTCATCGATTCAGGCGTCTGCACCAAGAGGGCACTGCGATCTTGGATCTCACCGCCAATATGGTAGGGCAGGCCACAGTTGGCAAAGGAGATAAAGCTGTCGCGTTCAAACACTATAATTTCAGCCGTCTCGCTAATTCGCCGCGCTCGAGCCGCTGCAGAAGCACCACCGGCCACCCCGCCTACTATTACCAGTTTCATCGTTGTGATACTCCAAAAAGTCAGATTAGCATTATCTAATGCTAGACCAGACTGTTAGATGATTCACATCAAGGGGTTGGCTTTCACGCGCAGCGTAACGCGGATGAATGAATGTTGCTGAGCGGACGACCTTAGTCCGCTACCTGCACGATGAGCTCTGAATTTCCCGGTGCCGTGGACTGAAGGGCTGACACCAGATCGGTTTTAAACGATTCCGCTACCCAAAGGGTGGCACTGACCGCTTGGCCATATTGGACCTCCAGCAGGGCCACCTGATAGGTCTCACAAACCCGTCGTATCTGGCTCTCCAGGGCAAAAGGACAGCGAATTAGAATCGACCACTGACGTTCTACCGTCTGGTATTCTGCCTGCTCTAAGGCTTTGGCGACGGCACCGCCATAGGCGCGTGATAAGCCTCCCGCGCCCAGCTTAATGCCACCAAAATAACGCACAACGATGGCCATCACGTTCACCAAACCCTTATGATTCAGGACATTCACCATGGGTTTGGCGGCCGTGCCAGAGGGCTCACCGTCATCGCTCATGCCGCTGGTACCTGGCACGGAAAACACAAAGCAAATATGCCGTGCGCCCGGGTGTGCACTTCGGCAAGCCGCCAGCCGGGCTTTGGCGGCCTCGGCATCCGCCACCGGTTCAACCCAAGCCAGAAAGCGACTCTTTTTAATTTCCAGCTCATAAAATACCGATTTTTTCAGACAGACGGCCATAGCAACCTGTCTATTCTTTGAGCCAGATAGCCCAATACCATTGAACTCAACTAAACCACCATGCGCGGTCATTGCGGATCAGTTCAAAAACACGGTTATAGCCATCGCTGCCTGGGTGCAGTCTGTCGCCCTGCAGCAGCTCGCGCTTATATTGGACATTATCATTGAGTGATGAGAACAGATCTATATAGGGCACTCGAATTTTAACGCAGAGGTCATGCATCAGGCCGTTCAAGCGCTTCACTCGGGCATTGCGCTGTGGCTCGTAGACCGGGGGCAGACCGATCACTAACATCTTGAAATGTGCACGGCTCTGGAGCAGCAGAGACTTTAGGGCATCGACCGATTCCAGATTGGTAACGCCGGGCAATCCGGCTTCCTGAAAGGTATCCATCAGCCCACAGCAGACGATCAATCGGTTATCAGCACCTTTGGGCAGTCGCACACTCAGTTCCGGAATGCGTTGCGCGACACGGGGGCTGGTTTCGCCAGGAATACCCAGATTGTAGTAATTAATGGGCCCGTGTTCGCTCTGAGCCGCCTGCACCAAGCGACCCGCCCAGCCCAATTGATCGGGTTCGCCTAAGCCCTTTACAAAGCCATCGCCTAGGGCGCAGATATTTAAGTCGATCATAAAAACCTTATGTCGTCGGCCTAGGCCTATACTGTTAGGTTGCCGCATACCTTCGCCAATAGCCACCTCCGGATGCCCTACTCCGTTGACTGCAGGGCGAACCACCGTGATGCTGAGGACTTTTGCCTCGACTTGGCGCCAATATCGCGGTCGCCCGATAGCCCACAATCGACCATTGACCGACAGTAGTCGCTGGGGTAGCGTAAACGCCTATCAAACGAATTTGGAACAGACTGCGCCTATGAACATCAACCGACTGGCCCTTGGGTTAGTGTTAGTATTGGCTGTCGAGCCCTTTGCTGCGCCCCTAAAACCGGCCACTTGGGTGCCCTTACCGGCGGTCGGCTCCTCGCCGGAGACAGGTTTTCAATATGGTGCCTATGTGATGCGTATATTTGCACAACAAACGCCTGCGGTCCCACAGAATCGACTAGAGGTGTTACTCCAGGGCACCACCGAGGGACAGTACCAGGCCTATGTTTGGCCGAGCGTCTATGTCTCCGACGGCGCCTGGAATATCAGCGGCAAGCTGGGCGGGAAATATTGGCCCAGCGACTATTATGGCCAGGCCAACCAGACGCCCGATGCGGGCGATAGCTATGCCGACAGCGCGCTGGAAAGTTCTGTCTCGGCGACCCGAAAGGTGACCGACACCCTGTACCTCGGTGCCAGTCTCTTCGCCGAATGGCACAAGATCGACAATCTTATCAATCCTTCACAAGCCACCCTACTGGACGACTCGGTTGCCGGTGAAGGCGGCGGTCTCTATACCGGCTTAGGGATTTCCGGTCAGATCGACAGCCGCGATAACGCCGACTGGTCCAGTCGTGGTCAGTTATTGTCGAGCCACTTGGACCTGTACAGTGAAGCACTGGGCAGTGACGTGGGTTTCTATGTAGCCCAGCTCAGTGGTGCGCGATTTATTCCCTTGGGTAGCGACGTCTTAGCCCTGCGAGCCCATGGCCAGTTGGCCAGCGCCAACACACCCTTTACCCATCTACCCAAGCCCACCGGGGACCGCACTTTACGTGGCGCCAATGGCAATCGCTGGATCGATTTCACGGCGCTGGGCGGCCAATTGGAATGGCGCAAGACCTTGGGCCCTAAATGGGCTGGCGTGGCCTTTTTTGACAGTATTCAGGTAGCTCCCAGCTTGGCTGAACTCCAGCTGCGTGACTTCCACTACAGTACCGGACTGGGTGTCCGTTTTGCCACGACACCCGATCGCTTCAATATTCGGCTGGACATAGGCTGGGTTGATGCCCAAAGCCTCAACTTTGCGATCACTGTCGGCGAGGCCTTCTGATGGCCCGCAGCAACTTCAATCGGTTTCATATTGTTAAGTCCGAGTCCGCCGACAGTCCCTTAGCCAGTTGGCAGCTGACATTAAATGACATTATCTTTGGCGCCGAGTCACGCGCTGGAAAGCTGTTCGATGTCGCCCTAATTATTGCTATTGGGGTCAGTGTACTGGCGGTTATGCTGGAAAGCGTGACCCAGGTTCGCATCAACTACAAAGGCTTGCTCAGCTATATTGAATGGACCTTCACCCTGGCCTTTACCGTCGAATACCTATTGCGCTTATCCTGCGTTCGGCATCCGCTAAAATACGCCTTCAGTTTCTATGGCATCGTCGATTTACTGTCCATAATCCCGACCTATTTAACCATTCTGATTCCCGGTGCCAATACCTTTTTGGTAATTCGCATCCTGCGAATTTTACGGGTCTTCCGGGTCCTCAAACTGTTCAGTTACATGCGTGAGGCCGAACAGTTGGTTTGGGCCATGCGGTCAAGCAAACGCAAGATTCTGGTCTTCCTCTATTTCGTCAGCACGCTGGTTGTGGTCTTTGGCGCTATTATGTACTTGGTCGAAGGCCCAGAAAATGGCTTTACCTCGATCCCCAAAAGCATCTATTGGGCAATTGTCACCCTCACCACGGTCGGCTATGGCGATGTTGCGCCGGTCACCGCGCTGGGGCAATTAATTGCCTCGGCAACGATGATTACCGGTTATGCCATTATCGCCGTACCGACCGGTATCTACACAGCCGAACTGACTCAAGCGATGCGCACCCAACGGGACGCGCGCGGATGTATCGGTTGCGGTATTACCGGTCATGAGATTGACGCCGAATATTGTCGTGTCTGTGGCGACGCCCTGCCCACTCCTGAAGAACAATAGGGTCCACCCGACCGGGTCAAGCGACCAATGCCCGGGCTGGACTATTGGCCCCCCGGCAGGCGAAATAAACGCTGACTGTTGCCTCGGGTCGCCTGCTGCAGTTGCGCTAAACTGATCTGTTTAATTTCGGCTACGCATTGGGCGACCGACAAGAGTTCGAGGAGCGGATTCGAGGCGGAGCGGCTGTTGGAGAAGGGGGCATCGGTCTCTAACAGCAGGTGACTTAGGGGTACCTGCACCAGAGCGGCCCGGGTTTTGGGCGACTTTAGGATCAACGGCCCGACACCCAAATGAAAGCCCAGGTCGATATACTGCTTTGCCAGCTCAGCGCTGCCGACGAAAGCGTGTACCACGCCAGCATCTATGTCCAGCCGGCGCAAGGTATCAATCACTTGCTGATGGGCCTTTACACTGTGCACAATCACCGGTAGGCAATGTTCCTTGGCGATTATCAACTGGGCCTCAAAAAGCTGCTGCTGCTGCCCCCTGTCAGGTCGAGGCTGGCTCTGACTGGGGTAGAAATCGAGACCGATTTCACCGATGGCCACCACCACACATTGCTGCAAGGCAGCAATCAACTGGCCCACCTGGTCCTTACTCGGGTCAACAAACCAAGGATGGGTGCCCAAGGCAATCGCACAGTGACCAGATTGCCACTCGATCACCTCGGGCCATTGCTGGGGTGCCGTCCCAGGGATAACAAAATAATCTATTTGCGCCTGCTGGGCCTGTTTAATCTGCGCCGCCGGGTTCGACAATTCATTCAGATGGCAATGGCTGTCAATCCAACCACTATCTGAATGTCGCTTAGAAGTAAGCATACTTTTCTTCAAGCACACGCAACTGGGCTTGGGCCTGCGCCAGATCGACCAGCAACTGTTTGTTGCGCTGTTCTAAACCGCCTAAATCTTGCTGCATGCTGCTCAACTCTCCATCCAGCCGGTAACGATCCTCGACCGAGGTTTCGGCGGCAAACATCACCTGCTTCTTGCTGATAATCTCTTGCTCCAAAGCGTTCATTTTCGCTTCATTCTGGCGTTGCTCCGATTCAGCGCTACGGATGGCAGAGGTCACTGCGTAAATTTGCCGTCCCGCATCGTAACCGTCGAGAAAGCGTCCTTCCAAGGCGGGCGGACAGATGCCAGCATATTGATAGCCGTTCTTACCTTGCGCGAAACCATTTTGCGCGGTACAAAAACGAATAACCCCCTCTTCGTGACCATCCAGATAGGCACGAAAATCAGGCGAGATGCCATGCTTGGCGCAAGCTTCGCGGTGCGACCCGATACGCGTATCCGGGAAACCGCGCGCGCCATCCTCGTAGCCGATCTGATACCAGTTGGCAGTAAGGCATTCGTTCTTATTGAGAGTTGCGCAGCCTGACAGGACCAAAGCACTCATCAGTAAGATGACCAGCAGCTGTTTCATAGCGTTTTCCTTATAGCGATCGTTGGTTCAGCTGGGTCGATTCTACCGCCCGACACTGAACATCAAATAAATTGGGGGCACCTTAGATCCCTTGCGGGAAATTCCTCAGGGGATGGGAAACACTTTCAGCATAGTTGAGTACCTGAGATAAGGGTAATAGCAGCGCCAGGTCGTTAGGGTCGAGCTGCAGATTGTTCAAAAACCGCAGTGTCTCAGGATAGGGGTGACCGATCACCGTAACCGTTTCACCCTGACGCGCCTTGGTCAGCGCCAAGTGCCACTGTTGTGCGATAAAATCCTCGGTTCGGTAATGATCCAAAAAAATATTGCGCATGGACCAGGGCAGTTGGTATTGCGCCGCGACCTGGTACGCGATGGTAGTCGACACCGTTCGGCTGTCGAAAAAATAAAAGCCCTCCTGCTTGAGCGTTGCCATTACCCACCCCATGGCCTCACGATCCTGCGTTAAGCGGCTGCCCATATGGTTCGATAAACCTATCGCGTGAGGCACGCCGGCTAAAGCTGTGGCCAGGTTTTGCATCAGGGTGGCCTTGCCGTCTATGCGATTCAAGCCTAAAGGCCCCAAGGGAAAGTCAGTCTCGTTGGACATGGGCATGTGGATAATAATTTCTTTACCCTGATCAAAGGCATATTGGGCCAACTCTTCGGTAAAGGGCCGGCCCGGCATGATCGCCACAGTGGTGACCCATGGACTATCTATGACCGCCCGGCCCGCCCGGCGCTGATTACCCAAATCATCAACAACCAGAACAATTTTGCCTTGGGCCGACACAAAAACGGCGCTGCTCGAAAGCAGCACCATCACTATTAGCTGGATCAGTAGAAAACGAAAAGGACTATTTGCCATTCAGAATGGCTATGCCCTTGAGTACCGTCACGGCCTGAAACAACTGATAATCTTCACTCGGCTCGACAGTGGACTTTTCATCCCCATCGACTTCCGCGTCGCCATTTGGATTCTCCAACGCACCGGCCAAATCGGATTCTTTGTAAAAGCCATCGCTGTCGTTAAGCGTCAACTTGCCCTGCTTAACCTCTATGTCCGGCACTATCCCTTGACCCTGAATAGAGCGACCGTTAGGTGTGTAATAACGGGCGGTGGTTAGCTTCAGCGCATGATCCTTATCGAGCGGCAATATCGTTTGCACCGACCCTTTGCCGAAAGATTGAGTACCCATGATCAGCCCCCGACCGTGATCTTGCAGCGCGCCGGCGACAATCTCAGAGGCCGAAGCAGAGCCACCATTGATCAGCACCACCATCTTGACACCCTTACTCGGATCCTTCTTGCGCGCCACAAAACGGCTATCGGAATTGGCGATGCGGCCTTCGGTATAAACAATGAGTCCGTCACTGATCAGATTGTCGACCACGTCGACCGATGCCTGCAAAACGCCACCCGGGTTATTGCGTAGGTCCAAGACAAAGCCCTGCAATTTGTCATCTGCTTCGGCATGCAACTGATTTAAGGCGTCTTCAAAGTCCGGACCGGTTCGCGCCTGAAACTGGGAAATACGGATGTAGCCAAAGCCCGGTTCCAGCATGCGGTGCCGGACACTGGTTACCTTAATCACCGCGCGGGTCAATTCGACCTCCAACGGACCCGTCTCACCCGAGCGCACCACTTTTAATACCAGAGAGGTACCGGGCTTACCGCGCATTAGGCCAACTGCATCATTAATGGTCATGCCCTTGACCGGGGCATCATCTATCTGAGTGATCAGGTCACCCGATTGCATCCCGGCGCGATACGCAGGGGTGTCGTCTATCGGCGCCACCACCTTAATGAAACCGGAGGTGTCGAGGGTAATTTCAATACCCAGACCACCAAACTCACCTGAGGTGCTCTCGCGTAGATCTTTAAAGTCGTCCGGAGTCAGATAGTCTGAGTGAGGATCCAAGGCGGTTAACATGCCTTCGATGGCCGATTCTAAAAGCTGTTCGTCAGTCACCTCCTCGACATAGGACTGTTTTATACGCTCCAATACTTGCGACATCAGGCGGATTTCATCGATCGGCAATTGGCTTTCATCATCGGCCTGCACCACCGTGGCAATACCCACAGCAAAACCAATAACTAGTGCCGTCGATGCTGCCAACAACGGATTACGAATAAGTCTCATAAGAGTTCCTTCAACATCAGTATTTTCAATTTGTGTATTCAAGGTTAAGGCCTACCTTTTTTGCAACCAGTTCGCCGGATTTTGTGGCTCCCCGTCTTTTCGAACTTCAAAGTACAGACCGCTTTCGTTATATCCCCCGGACTGCCCGACTGCAGCGATCACATCGCCTGCTTCGACCCAGCTGCCAACATCTCGTAGTAAAGCCTGATTTCGGCCATAAAGTGTCCAGATGCCGCCACCATGATCGATAATCATCAACAACCCATTGGCTTTAAAAAAATCCGCAAACACCACGCGACCTCGCCGCACGGCGACTACATCGGCCCCCAATGGGGCCGCAATCAACCAGCCTTGCCATGTCAGCACACTGCCATCAAACGATTGGCCATAGGCTTTTTTTAAACGACCCAACACGGGCCAGGGCAGCTCCCCTTTAATATTCGCTCGACCCTCTAAATCCGGAAACTCCAGACCCAAACTGGCCAGCTTGGATTGCAATTGGTCGATGAGCTCGGTCATTTTCGCAAGCTCTTTTTCCTTGCGAGCAATGTTATCAATGGTGTTTTCGGCCTCCCTATTTATCGCTGCGATGGCCAGCGCCCGTTTGTTTTTCTGGCTTTTGAGTTTACGGCTTTGTTCAACCAAGCGCTCTTTATTTTCCTGCATCTCAACCAACAATTGAGCTTCGGTACGCAAGGTCGTCGCCAACAGATTCTGTTCCTCGACCCATTTCTGCACCTGCTGCTGCTGATGGTCCGTTAGCACGGAGAAATAATACAGATGCCGCGCCACGTCTTCGGGACGCTGATCCGACAAAAGCAGTTTAATCAGTGGCTGATTGTTTTGCTTGTAAGCAAGGCGTAAAACAGCCGATATCTCATCTTTTTGGGCCGCCAAATGGGCCTGCAACTCATTTTTTTGCTCACCGAGCCGGGCTATGCCTTCCTTTTGAGTGGCCACGGTCTCGTTCAAGGCAGCGCTTTTTTGCTGCAAGTCCGCCATTTCCCGCTCAACAACCTGGAGCGCCTGCCGAGCACTGGATACATCTTGTTGTTGCTCGGCCAACGTCGTCTCCAGTGCCTTTAGCGCTTCGCTGACAGCTTGCAGTGCGGCCTGGTTTTGCGCCAAGTCGTCAGCTCTTAGGTGTCCACCTAGCAACGCGGCTGCGATCAACAGAGGCAAAATAAAGGAACGAAGCAATGACTGGGCATCCACGAATAGGTTTTGGCGATCTTAACAGGTGCGTCGCGACCTGTCGCCAGCCCTCGATGGTTCGGCTGAGTCTCGATCCCTGAACGCCACCGACGGGGCTCTGGCAGATGGGCTATTAGTTTGCCGAGACCGGCGTTAAAACCAAGATCTAGAGCAAAAAAAACCCGCCTTAGGCGGGTTCAATATGAAGAAGGCGTTGGCTAGAAAATCAGATTGCGCCCAGTCATTTCAGCTGGCACATCAATCTTCAATATTGTCAGTAAGGTGGGGGCTATATCGGCTAGCGCGCCAGCATGCAATTGGACGCCCTGAGCTTGATTGGAGACATAAATCAGGGGCACTGGGAAAATTGTATGACTGGTCACGGGCCCGCCGGTGATGGGGTCGACCATCAGTTCAACATTACCGTGATCGGCGGTGATCAACAGATCCGCATCGGCCGCCAGTGCCGCTTGGCTGACGGCGGCTAAGGCTGTGTCTAACGCTTCAACGGCTTTAATTGCTGCGTCCATCTTTCCGGTATGACCGACCATATCGCCATTGGCATAGTTGCACACGATCAGGTCATACTCCTGCGAGGCAATGGCCTCGACCAGCTTTTCCGTCACCTCTGGGGCGCTCATTTCCGGCTGCAAGTCATAGGTGGCAACCTTGGGCGACGGAATAAGGGTGCGAGTTTCACCCTCAAATTCAGTCTCCTGGCCCCCGCTGAAGAAGAAGGTCACGTGAGCGTACTTTTCGGTTTCGGCGATACGCAGCTGCTTGCCGCCCTGCTGCTGGATAACTTCACCTAGGGTGTTGGTCAGATTTTCTGGTAAGTAAGCAACATCACAGTCTATATCCGCGGCATATTCGGTTAATGACACAAAGGCACTGAGCTTGGGCATCCGGCTACGATCTAGATCGGACTGCAGGTTCTGATCGATCAGCGCTCGGGTCAATTCACGGGACCGATCGGGCCGGAAATTCATAAACACCACCGCATCGCCGTCGTTGATGGTAATGGCTTGGGTGTTATCGGCGCGAATCGAAGCGGATGGGCAAAATTCATCGTCCTTACCCTGGTTGTAGGCGGCATGTAAGGCGTCCATTGGCGTGGCGGCAACAATATCGGCGCTACCGGAGACCAGCAGATCGTAGGCAGCCTGCACACGCTCCCAACGATTATCTCGGTCCATCGCGTAGTAGCGGCCGATCATTGACACGATGCCGCCAACACCGAGTTTTTCCAACTTCGCCTCCAAGCGCTCTATTGATGCCAGAGCACTGCGCGGGGGGGTATCGCGACCATCCAGGAAGGCATGCACATAGACCTGATCGGCTCCGCGCTGGACCGCCAGATCGACCATGGCGTGAAAATGATCATCGTGCGCGTGCACGCCGCCAGGACTCAATAACCCCATCAGATGCACCGCCTTATTGCCCGCGACAGCGGCATCGACCGCCTTGATTAGGTTTTTATTTTCAAAGAAATCGCCATCGCTAATGGCCTTGGTGACTCGGGTCAGGGATTGATAGACGGTACGACCGGCACCGAGGTTCATATGACCTACTTCGGAATTGCCCATTTGACCTTCGGGCAAACCCACCGCCATGCCGGATGTTTGGATCAAAGTGTGTGGGAATGTTGACCACAGGCGGTCCCAAACCGGCATATTGGCTTGCTCAATGGCATTTGATGTCGATGTCTCGCTATAGCCAAAACCATCTAGAATAAGCAGAATTGCCGTTTTACCCTTAGCCATTGTTTATGCCTCGCTTTAAAATGTAGGAAAATTACAAATTATACAGTGTAATGGCCCAATGCCAAAGTTCGAGCTAAAATTAGATTTTCTGCTGCCTTTCCAGTTAAAAAGTTGATTTGCCTACCAATTCGAACTCCTTTTAACCAATAACACATCGACTAATACTTGAATTGACTCATTTCGCATCCAATTGGTTACCATTGGATAAGGTGGTGTATACTGCCGCCACTTTTTTAGTCGACAATCAGAGATCGAGCCATGTTAGAGCAATTTTTTGAATTCTTCACAACCCATTGGCAACTCAGCTCCGTCTGGTTGATTTTGTTTTTCCTCCTGATCAAGACTGAAGGCGCTCGCGGAGGCGCTTCGGTGTCGCCGTCACAGATGACGCAGATGATTAATAATGAAGACGCCAAGGTGGTCGATATCCGCAGCAAGGATGAGTTTCGCGCCGGCCATTTGCCCAATGCCCTACACATACCTGCCAAGGATGTGCTCAAACGCATCAATGAGCTGGAGGCTTTTAAAGATACGCCGGTGATCCTGATATGCAAAACGGGCACCACCGCCGGAGCCAGTGGCGCTATCCTAGCCAAGGCCGGGTTCAACAAATTGCATAAGCTGCGCGGTGGAATTTTGGAGTGGCAAGGCAGTAACCTGCCACTGGTTAGAGACTAATTTGTTACGGGTCGAACTGTTATGAAATCTACTATAAGAATATATTCGTCGAGCTGGTGCCCCTTCTGTGTCCAGGCCAAACGCTTGCTAGATCGCAAGGGTGTGAGCTATCAAGAATTGATTGTGGACGGTGATCCGGCACTGCGGACCAAGATGATGCAGGAGAGTGGCCGCACCAGCGTGCCACAAATCTGGATCAACGAGGAGCATATTGGCGGTTGCGACGAACTCTATAGCCTTGATCGCTCGGCAAAACTGGATAGCCTGCTGGGCCTGGACCGCTAGTTGGGTTGTCGCTTAGCAATCCCTCTAGACGGCCTCCCCAGGCTGGTAAACTGAAGCACCTTATAACATTTTACGGAGCCAACATGACTGAACAACAGCAACCCCAATTCGGTGTGCAACGCCTATATTTGAAAGATGTATCCTTTGAAAGCCCCAATGCACCGGGTATCTTTCGCAAAGAGTGGAAGCCACAAATCAAACTGGATCTAAATACCCAAACTCGTCAACTGGACACCGATGCCTATGAGGTGGTGCTTACTCTGACAGTGTCGGCAAAAATCGAAGAAGAGACTGCCTTCTTATGTGAAGTGCAACAGGCTGGTATTTTCTCAATCGGCGGTTTTCCCGATGAGACCCGTGATCAGATGTTAGGTGCATACTGCCCCAACATTCTGTTTCCCTATGCTCGAGAAGCAGTCGATGCTGCCGTCGTCAAAGGCAGCTTTCCTGCCCTGATGTTGGCACCGGTCAACTTTGATGCCCTATACCAGCAGAAGCAGGCC
>JBLHFL010000015.1:0-18334 GCA_047618105.1 Granulosicoccus sp. | reverse complement strand
GCCATGGCGTATTTTTCAGTTTAACCGCTAACATTGCCGGTCTCATTTACTTCTCCAAAACGGCCACTACCACATTGGCGGATCGTCTCCAGGCTTCGGCCTTTGTCCAGCTAGATGAGCAGTTACTGCGCTCAGACCTAAACCATAAAAACCCGCTGGTGAAAGCGGGCGAGCTAGTATCCATGTTGGAGCGTTTCGCTGGGGTCGGTCAAACAAGGCGTTGGATCAGTGATTATGAGCGCGTCCACCATTTCCGTATTCTCGCTAATGATGTCCCCACACCGGACTTTATTCGCTATTTCGAGCGTACCCTGTCCGGTGTTATCGGGGCCAGTTCCGCCCGCGCGATGATGCATTCGGCTTTGGCCGGACGCGAACTGCACCTCGAAGACGTGGTGACCTTTTTCGATGAAACCACCCAGGCCATTCAATTCAACCAGCGCGTTATGTCATCGACCCTAGAACATCTCGATCATGGCGTGTCGGTGATCGATCGAGACCTTCGACTGGTGGCCTGGAACCGAATGTACCTGGAGATGTACCCCTACCCCAAGGAGATCATTAGGGTGGGTGTCGCAATTGAAGAACTGGTGCGCTATAACGCCCAGAAGGGCGAATGTGGCCCGGGCGAGATTGAAGATTTGGTCCGGCGGCGCCTCAATCACCTGCGCTCAGCCACGGCGCATCGCTTTATCCGCATGCGCAGCAACGGCCGGGTCACCGAAATTCGCGGCAACCCATTACCCGGCGGCGGTTTTGTGACCACCTTTAATGACATCACCGATTTCGTCAAGGCCCAAGAAGGCCTAAAAGAAGCCAAAAACAATCTTGAGCGTCGGGTGGAGCAGCGCACCGAGGAGGTTCGTAATATCAATAACGAGCTGCGGGAAGAAATCCAAGAGCGCGAGCGAGCCGAATCGATGATTATGGAGGCCAAAACCGAGGCGGAATTGGCGAATGACAGTAAAACTCGATTTTTGGCCCTAGCCAGTCACGATATCTTGCAGCCTCTGAACGCCGCCCGACTCTACAATACCGCCCTGATAGAAAAATGGCCCAACGAACCCATACTGCCCAAACTCGAAAGTTCACTGCGGACCTCCGAGGAGTTGATTTCGACGCTATTGGAAATCGCTAAACTGGACGGCAGTCCGCACAAGCCCTTGTTGGAAACCGTCGAGCTGCAGCTCTTATTTCAATCAATCGACGATGAATTTACCGCCCTAGCCGCCGAGAAAAAACTCCGCCTATGGATTCGACCCACCGGCTATTTTGTCGCCAGCGAAGGTCGAGCCTTGCGTCGGATCATTCAAAACCTGGTCTCCAATGCCATTAAATACACCCGCGAAGGGGGGGTGCTGGTCACCGCGCGCAAACGTGGGGTGGACCTGTTGATTCAGATTTGGGATACCGGCCTGGGTATTGAGGAACGCGATTTCGAACGGATTTTTCTCGATTTCAACCGCCTCGATCAGCATCGGCAGGAAGCCCAAGGCGTTGGCCTAGGCCTGAGTGTGGTCAGCCGACTCGGGCAACACCTTAGTCACCCGATCAACCTGGACTCCAAGCCGGCTCAGGGGTCGTGCTTTAGCGTTTTAGTGCCCCTGACGGCCTCACCGCCAGCCTGGCAGGGACGCGACAAGCAAGACAAGGAACGGAACGCTGCGGCGCTCAATATTCGCGTGCTAATCATCGATAATGATGCTCAAAACGCCGATGCATTGATAACGCTGCTAATTGGCTGGGGTTGTGAGGCGGATTTCGCCACGACAGACGTCGAGGCCTTGGAAAAACCGATGCCCGAGCTATTGATCATCGATTATCATCTGGGCGAGCACCTCACCGGTTTTATGCTACTCGAAATGCTAGAGCAACGCTGGCAAGGTTCGGTGCCGAGCATCCTGGTTACCGCCCATGCGGACCCTCAGATTAAGGTCGAGGCCGCACAACGCGGTATGGGCTTTCTGGCCAAACCGGTCAAGCCCATTGCGTTGCGGGCCCTGATTAAGAATAAACTGGCCTAAACCATCACCGCAGCTAGCAGGCCTGCCTATAAGAGGCTATTTGCGACCAGGGTTGGGCAAGCGTGTTGCCCTGGGTAAGGTGGGGAGTATTAAATCGCTACAGCCGGATCGACATGCAGTCGATTGGCTAAGATCACCGCTTGGGTCCGATTGAGGACATTGAGCTTGCGGAATATGGCGGTGACATGGGCCTTGACGGTGGCTTCTGAAATTTCCAGGTCATAAGCAACCTGCTTATTGAGCCGGCCAATTTGCAAATGCCGTAACACGCGCAACTGCTGATCGGTGAGCTGATTGATTCGTCGAGCAATGTCAGACAATTCAGAATCGACTTCGATGCTGTGTTCGCCTTGCGGCCAATACTCCTCACCCAAGAGGACGCCCTTTACCGCCTGTAAGATCGAATCGGCCGCCATGGATTTCGACAGAAAACCGGCCGCACCACAAGCGCGCGCTTTGCCGATAACCGAGGGGTCGTCATTGCCTGAGATCACCAGTACCGCAATAGTCGGGTAGGCTTTTCTCAATTCCAATAGACCTAAAAAACCATCGTTACCGGGCAGATGCAGGTCGAGCAGCACCAGGTCGACGTTCCCATTGTCACCGAGGATGGCAAGGGCCTCTTCAAGCGACGCGGCAAAGCCTACCTGACCGCTGTCTGACAAGGCCAAGACTGTCGGCTTCTGCGTTAGTGACAGTTTCAGGGCATCTCGAAACAATGGGTGGTCATCAACTATCAGTATTCGATCCACGAGCGACTCCTATTAGTTCACCAGTTCTCCATACAAATAACCTGAACAACTAGACAGCTCGAATAACATCCGACTAAAGGATATGGTCAGCTTCGGCACCAGGGTGTCGAGACTGACTCGCGCATCTTGATCATTAAAGTTCCGCCACAGGCTCAGCTGGGTTTGCGCCTGAGTCACCCACTCGCCGGTTAGGGTGTAGACCGCGGTAACGTCGGTCATGGGTTGATAGTCTGGTGCCATGTCCAAATCGCCATTCGCGCAAGCGATGGCCCGGATAGACAGTTTTGCAGCGAGATCTACGTAAGTTTGGAAATACTCAGCATAATAGACTTTAAATTCTTCCGAATTCACGTCACCCGTGCCGCTCCATTCATCGAACGCGTAACTTGGATTTTCCAAATTTACGGCGTTAAAAGCCTCTAGTAGATTTCCAGACTCGGTACCATAAGCGGCACCGCCCAGCAAAGTCGACCATACTATGATGAAGCGCAAAATGACACTCATAAGGGATACCTTCGGTTGTCGGAAGCTACTTTAATTGTGGCCTCTTAAACGCTAGCTGTCACCTTCTGAGCGTCAATTCGAGTTGACCTAGGGCGTCAATCGGGCCAATGCCTCAGCAAAACAGGACAATAGGTCTTCTGGGTCTTCAATCCCGACCGAACATCGAATCATCCGGTCGCCGATGCCCAGCGCGGCCCTATTCTCGGCACCCATTTCATAAAAGATGGTACTGGCCATGGGCAAGGCGAGGGTCCGGTTATCCCCCAAGTGGGTTGCATTAATAACCAATGCCATATCATCGAGTAAGGCCGCACAGTCGTAGGGGGCTTTCAGATCAAAGCTTAGGATGGCCCCGAATGAACGAAACCAACGCCGCGCTCGGTCATGTTGCGGATGGGATGCCAAGCCTGGGTAGTAAACCGCCTCGACCTTATCATGCTGATCCAATAGGGCGGCCAAGGCAGCGGCATTGGCGCATTGGCGATCCATGCGCAGCGCTATGGTTTCGGCCCCCACCGCCAGTTGATAGGCACCATCGGAACTCAGGGTACCCCCCATATCACGCAAGGCCTTCTTCTTGATTTGGGTAAGGCCCCATTTGTGGGTATCACCCTGCTGATAGGCGGGGAAGATATTGGGGTAATGGGACCAGTCAAAGAGACCGGTGTCGGTTACGGCGCCGCCTAAGACCGTGCCATGACCGCCAAAGTATTTTGACAGACTGTTGATCACCAACCCGGCTTGAACGCTTTTCGGATTAAAGAGGTAGGGCGAGGTAATGGTATTGTCGACCATAAAGAGTACTTTTTGCTGTGCACACCACTGGCCGATTTCGTCCAAGCTGGCAATCTGAGTGCCCGGATTGGCAATGGTCTCGACAAACACCAGGCGCGTGTTGCCTTGCTGGGCAGCGCGGACATGGGCACAGTCGGTCGCGTCAACCAAGGTCACCTCGATACCGAAGTTTGCCAATGTGCTCAGCAAGCTGTGCGTGTTGCCAAACAGAAATCGACTGGCAATCAGGTGGTCGCCGCGCTGCAGCAGGGCCAGCAAGGTGCCGCTGATCGCTGCCATACCGGTCGCAAAGACCAAGGTGGCGATACCCTGCTCGGCCTCACTGATCAAGGACTGCAATGAATCGGTGGTTGGCGTTGACTGACGGGCATAGGCATGGCCACTGGCTCGACCCTGAAAAACCTCTACCAGCCCTTCCGTGGTGGCGTATGAATAGGGCACGCTATTATAGATCGGAGCATGAACCGGGCCGTCGGCAAAGCCCTGCAGGCGGTCATGATGCACAATGCGACTGGTGAATCCTTTAACCTTACTCATAGTCGCTTACCACATTAGATCGTCGGGGATGACATAGTCTTTATAGGGATCGTCATCGTCAGGTTGCTCTGCTTGGGGGTCGGCTAGAAATAGGATGCTGGTGGTACTGCGCTCCATTATTTTCGCCGCGACCGCCTGAGGCACAACAAAGAAGCGGTTCTCGAAGGTGGCAATGGCCAACTTACCGCGGGCTAAATCGACCTGGATCTGTGCGCTGACGTAGATCGATTTTATCTTATTGTCGAATCGATCGGCAAAGTTGAACTTTACATCACCGTCATCGAGGTGGATTCGGGTCGTCTCGATGATCTGTTTAACCTGCGCCACCAAGGACTTTTCCTGCGCTTTTTGTTGCCGCTCAAGATTCAGCTGGCGATCTTTGGCCACCTTGGCCAAACGCGCCTGCTCGACCGCCTGTTTGGACTCACCGTCATCGGTCTCAACTCGGTTCTTGCGATTGACCTTATCGTTTTTACGCTTCTCGTTCTTGTCTTTTTGAACTTGTTTCTTGTCCGCCAGGCCCAGTTTCAAAAACTGATCGGCCAGTGATTTTGACATGTTGCAGCCCTATGATATTTAGCGTTTATTGAAGCACATAGCGGCTTTAGGCTGCAAGCTTCTCGCCAGGGCCAAGCTCGGGCAAAAAAAAGCGGGCCAAGGCCCGCTTTCTATTTACTCTCAGGTTAAGGTCGACCCAGTCGGGCAGCCGATCGCCGGTCCTGGGGCTATTGCTTTTTATTGTCCTCAATCAAGACATCGACCACGGACGGATCGGCCAGCGTAGAGGTGTCCCCCAGAGTGTCGTATTCGTGCGCGGCAATTTTACGCAAGATCCGGCGCATAATTTTACCCGAACGGGTTTTGGGCAAGCCCTCGGCCCATTGAATGACATCGGGCGTCGCAATCGGACCAATTTCCTTGCGCAACCAAGCCTTCAATTCAGCTGTGAGCGCATCGCTGGGCACAATGCCCGCCATTGGACTGACATAGACATAGATGCCCTGCCCTTTGATATCATGCGGATAACCAACCACGGCGGCTTCCGATATCGCAGGATGGGCCACTAAAGCGCTTTCAATTTCAGCGGTGCCCAAGCGGTGTCCAGAGACGTTGAGAACGTCGTCGACTCGACCGGTAATCCAGTAGTAACCGTCTTCATCCCGACGCGCCCCATCACCGGTGAAGTAGGTGCCTGGGTAGGTGCTGAAATAGGTTTCAATAAACCGTTCGTGATCGCCAAAGACCGAGCGCATCTGGCCCGGCCAGCTATCGGTAATTACCAGGTTACCCTCGACCGCACCCTCGAGTTCGCGGCCAACATTATCGACTAATGCTGGTTGAATACCGAAAAAGGGTCGCGTGGCCGAGCCTGGTTTCAGCGCCGTAGCACCCGGCAATGGGGTAATCAGGATGCCACCGGTCTCGGTCTGCCACCAGGTGTCGACAATCGGGCACTTGCTGCTGCCAAACGCCTTATAATACCAATGCCAGGCCTCCGGGTTAATTGGTTCACCGACCGACCCGAGCAAACGCAGCGATGATAGATCGGCACCTTTGGTGGCCATGTCCCCGGTGGCCATCAGCGAGCGAATGGCAGTGGGTGCGGTGTACAGAATATTGACCTGGTGCTTGTCGACCACCTGGGCAAAGCGCTGCGCCGTTGGATAGGAGGGTACGCCCTCGAACATTAGGGTGGTGGCACCGTTGGCCAATGGTCCGTAAACAATATAACTGTGGCCGGTGACCCAGCCGACGTCCGCGGTACACCAGTAGACGTCACCGTCCTGATAGTCGAAAACATATTCGTGGGTCATCGACGCGTAGACCAGATAGCCCCCGGTGGTGTGCAAGACGCCCTTGGGTTTTCCGGTTGAACCGGAGGTATAGAGAATAAAGAGCGGATCCTCGGCATTCATCGGCTCGCAAGGACACTCCATGGGCACCTGATCCATACGATCGTGGTACCAAATATCCCGACCATCGTGCCAACCGATGGTGCCACCGGTGCGGCGCACCACCAAGACGTGCTGCACGCATTCGGTGCCGGGCTGTTCCAGCGCCTGATCGACATTGTTCTTCAAAGCCACCGCTTTGGCGCCGCGCAAGCCTTCGTCGGCGGTGATCACTATATTCGAATCGCAGCCTTCGATGCGTCCGGCCAGTGCTTCGGGCGAAAACCCGCCAAACACGACCGAGTGGATGGCGCCGATACGCGCGCAAGCCAACATGGCGTAGGCCGCCTCTGGGATCATCGGCATATAGATGGTGATCCGATCACCTTTTTTGCCGCCCAACGACTTCAATACATTGGCCATCCGACTGACGTTGGCGTGTAATTCGTTATAGCTGATATGGGCGTCATCACCGGGCTCGTCGCCTTCAAAGATGATCGCCGTTTGCTCACCGCGGGTAGCTAAGTGTCGATCGATACAGTTATAGGCAACATTGAGTTCACCATCGCCATACCAGCGGATGCGATGGTTGGTCTTATCGAAGCTAACATCCTTTACGTCCGTATAGGGCGTTGACCAGTGGAGTCGCTTGCCCTGCTCACGCCAAAAGCCCTCATTGTCGTCGACGGATTGCTGATACATCTCAAGGTACTGCTCATTAGTGACCTTGGTTGTGCTGAGCGCGGATACCGGTACCGGAAAAAGATCGGAATTCATGCTGTCCCCTTTTATTTTTATATGGTGGCTATGATAGTGCTATTGTGAAAACTAACAGAATTTTAACAATGCGACATTAGTCCATACGACTGAAGTCGCGTTTTGCGTTGGCCGACGCGACGCCACCGTTCTAGGGTCGCAGGGGATTACAGCGGGGTCAACTGTTGTCCGGGCCGGACACAAAAAAAGGGCACCTAAGGTGCCCTTTTTGATACAGCGGACTGAACCCACCGCTGTTGGTCATTTATAGTACTTAGCCCTTGGTGAATTCCGGGTAGGCTTCTAGGCCACATTCGGAGACATCAACGCCATCGTATTCTTCTTCCTCGGTCACTCGAATGCCCATAGCGGCTTTCAAGATGGCCCAAACGATCAACGAAGCGCCGAAGACCCAGACAAAGATAGTGGCTGCGCCGCCCAACTGACCCAAGAGGGTCGCATCAGCATTGGTGATCGGTACCAACAACAGGCCAAGCAAACCACAGACACCGTGCACAGAGATGGCACCGACTGGATCATCGATTTTGATCTTGTCGAAGGCCAAGATGCTGAATACCACGACAATACCACCTAGGGCACCGAACAGGGTCGCCAAAAGTGGGGTTGGTGTATCGGGACCAGCCGTAATGGTCACCAGGCCGGCCAGAGCGCCGTTCAGGATCATGGTGAGATCTGCTTTCTTAAACAGGATGCGCGCCAGCACCATGGCGGCAATCGCACCACCGGCAGCGGCAGCATTAGTGTTCAGGAACACAATGGCCACTGCGTTGGCCGTATCGACCGTCGACGTCTGCAGCACCGAGCCACCGTTGAAACCGAACCAACCCATCCAGAGGATAAAAGTACCCAGGGTCGCCATTGGTAGGTTCGCACCGGGAATAGCATTAATCTCGCCATTTTTACCGTACTTACCTTTACGAGCGCCGAGCAAAAGAACACCCGCCAAGGCGGCCGCAGCGCCGGCCATATGGACAATACCCGAACCGGCAAAGTCGACCATGCTCAGGCTGTAAAGACCGAAGACAGATTCACCGCCCCAAGTCCAACGGCCTTCCATTGGATAAATGAATGCGGTCATGGCAACGGCAAAGGCCAAGAATGCCCAAAGTTTCATGCGCTCTGCAACAGCGCCAGACACGATTGACATCGCCGTGGCAACAAAGACTACCTGGAAGAAGAAGTCAGCTGACGGTGCGTAAGTATCACCACCTTCAACGCCGTTCCCGCCAATGCCGACCAAAAAGGTTGAACCCAATTCTGGATACATAATGGCGTAGCCGCAGACCATGTACATGACACAGGCAATGGCGTATAGGGCGATGTTTTTGGTGAGGATTTCGGTGGTGTTTTTACCGCGCACCAAGCCGGCTTCTAACATGGAGAAGCCTGCCGCCATCCACATCACTAGGGCGCCACACACCAAGAAGTAAAAGGTGTCCAAGGCATATTGTAGTTCGAATACTTCTGTCATATTGCTCTCCGGTCTAGGGTCCGTTGAATTAAATGGCTTCGTTACCGGTCTCACCGGTACGAATGCGAATGGCTTGTTCTAGGGGCAAGACAAATATTTTGCCGTCGCCGATTTTGCCGGTGTTGGCGGCCTTGCTGATGGCCTCAATAGCCTGCTCAACCAGGTCGTCACCAATGGCGACGTCAACCTTTACCTTGGGCAAGAAGTCGACCACATATTCGGCACCCCGATACAACTCGGTATGGCCTTTCTGACGACCAAAGCCCTTGACCTCGGTCACGGTGATACCCTGGACACCTATTTCTGATAGCGCTTCGCGGACATCGTCCAGTTTGAAGGGCTTGATAATGGCGGACACTAATTTCATGGCTTTCGCTCCACGTGGTTCGATCCAATGCGTCGATAAGCGGTCTCTGCTATAGTTTTGTGCTCTATAACAGAGACGGCCTGGTCGAGCATTTCGTTTTGGCAGTCCCAAGGCTTGAATTGTGGCCCCGGTGTTCGCCGCTATGGGCACCTAGCAAGCAAACTCTTGCAGAGTTTGTGATGCTGTGTGCAGTTATAGTTTTTATAATGCGAAGGTTGTGCCAACATTTAAAAGTCATATATATCAAAAGGTTACATCAATTTATCAATCCAAAACTGCGTCAACATGCACCAAAATAGTTCACCGCACCTGATTGGTGCGATGATAGGACCTAGAATGGCCCACTTTTGGACCACGCCCCATACTGGATAACTTAACGAGGTTAAAGCCATGAAAACTCCCGACGCCGTGCTCGATTTAATCAGCGACCAGATCAACGATCTGTTTGCGCACGGCAAGCAAACCGGCCAAGAAATACGCCATAATGTACGCAGCTTGGTGCACAGCCAGTTAGCGAAACTGGATGTCGTCAGTCGCGAGGAATTTGATACTCAACAATTGATTCTCGAAAAGACCCGGCGCAAAATCGATGATCTCGAAAAGCAGCTCGCACAACTGGAGTCGGCCTTGGATAAGATCGGCCAAAAAGAGGATTGAGCGCGGAGCACGCGGCCAGTTCGGAAATCGGCTTGCCCAGTCTTATTTTTCCGGTGCTCGATACTTAAAGCTTTTAGAGCCGAGCCGAAATGAATGAGCGATCTGGTCCAACCAACGGCCGCTAATTATCGGCGGAGTTGTGACCATCGCCACTGGCATCTGCAGCGACGCCCGCCAATACTGCAGGCTATGCTATCCAATAAGCGTTAAACCATTCAGCTCGAGTTCACCAAAGGTAACTAGAGTTATAGGCTCATTTAAATAAAGGACGTTTTGGCATGACACACCCGACTGTTAAATGGCTCGCGCTGGCGGTATGGCTCGCCAGCAGCGCGCTCGCCACGAGCGCATCGGCTAAGGATACCCTGATCGATTTGGACAACGCTCGAGTGGGCGGCTATGGCGGCCCGGTGTTTAAATCCGGGCAAATTCAAAACGAACAGACCTTTGAGATAGGCGCATCCGGCGGCGCAACCTTCACCACCGGCAGACATTCCATTACGCTCGGCGGCGGGGCCTATAGTCTGGTCAACGAGTTGGCTTGGGACACCGATGAGCGGCTGGAGATGGGTTACGGCGGCCTGATACTCGGCTACACCTACAATCCGGAAGCCTTGGCCCATGTCGACACCCAGCTGCTGTTGGGCGGCGGCGGGGTGACTATTGTGAATCTGGACGATACCAGTGCCAATTCCGAAGGTACCTTTTTGATCAGCGAACTCACCGCCCAGGTCGGTGTCAATATCACCGACTTTATGGCCATTGGCCTCGGCGCCTCGTTCCGCCAGACCAGCGATCCGGGCATCAGTGGCCTCGGTGCAAACGACTTATCCAGGCCGGGTTTCTTTATCAGCTTCCAGTTTGGTTCGCTCTAACATTGGCGGCTAATGGCCAAAAGACGGGCTTTCTGGGTGTTTAGCTCAACACATAGCCAGAGAACGAGGCCTCGTTTTTGGCCTGGAATAGGCGTTGCACTGGGCTATGGCGCAAGACTGTAACGCCCGTTTTAGGTCCGCCCAATCACCATTCATCAGTGCCGCGCAAGCGCCACTCTATGGTACCATGCGAAAACTCGTCGATACGGATTCACTATGACCGAGATTGCCCTCTTTCCGATCCCCAATTGCGTCACCTTCCCGGGTACGCGCTACCCGCTGCATGTCTTTGAACCCCGCTATCGCGATATGATTCAGTTCTGCATCGACAGTCAAACACCGTTGGCGGTCTGTCATGTAGAGAAACTATTGCGGCCATCGAAACCCGATCAGGATCGGCTGATGGCTCTGCAATCGAACCAGGCAACCTACAAGCCGGTGACCATTGTTGCGGCAGGCCCCTGTCAGCTCGATGAAACGCTCGACGATGGCCGACTGATGATCCAGGTGAATATCCAACAACGCTATCGCTTGCTGGAGGCCAAACAAAGCCTTCCCTTTATGATCTATCAATGTGAAGACTATCTCGATTTGCCGATGACCGAGTTGGATATCGCGGCCGGCCGGCAACTGCAAGACAAGGTGTTACACCGCCTGATCGCGCTCACGGCCCATATGCCCGAGCTAGCCGGCGAACTGTCGTCCCCGGCCTGGCAGCAAAAATCCTTAGAGGCTTTTAGTTTCGAACTGTTCAGTGTCCTCCAGATGGATGGCGACGCGATGCAGTTTATTCTTGAACAGCGCACGCCGCTTGAACGCCTCAATACTGCCCTGGAAATCCTAAACTCTATTCCGCCCTCGCTCTGAATGCTCAAGAGTTTGGCCAGTAGGCAAAAAAACCTTCACCGGAGGGCGGCGCGGATCAGTTAAACCAGGCGAGTATCTGCTTAAAGTTCTCATTATCGGGGTAATCGCCTTGGGACCAGCCGAGTCGGACCACGACCAGTTCGGCATCTGGCAAGACCATCACCCGCTGCTCTCGATTTCCCCTTGCTGCGAAGCTATTGGCGGGCAAGTCTGGCCAGCGCAATTGGCTGTCACCGCTGTTCAGCCACCATTGGTACCCGTAAGCCTGTTCATTGTCAGAGTCGTTGGGTTGTAACGAGTCGGCGACCCATTGCTCGCTGACCAGCCGGGTGCCGTTAATCTCACCCCCGTTTAACATCAATTGGCCGACCTTGGCCCAATCGCGTGCCGTGGCATAGAGAGAGGAGCTGCCCATTAGCTGACCGGAGGCGTCCATCTCGAAGACGGCGCTGGTCAGACCCAGAGGGCGCATAAATTCGTCCACCAGATAGTTCAGGTCGGCCTGTTCATCGCCGGCGATACGGTCCTGAATGATCCGGCTCAGCAGGTTGGCCGAGCCCGAAGAATAGTTAAAGTGCCGACCCGGGGCCCGAAGTTGCGGCCGTTTGAGCATATAGTCGGCCGCATCGGGTTCCTGAAACATCATCCGCACCGCCGTATCACCTGGGTCGTAATCTTCCTGATAATCTAGTCCATCGGTCATCTGCAACAAATCGCGAATACTGATATCGGCCCGAATGTCCTTATGCCAATTTGGAAACAGATCGGTTTCAGCAACGTTAACCTTACCGGACATCACCAGATGACCGAGCAGCAGCGCATTGACGCTCTTGGTCATCGACCAGCCGAGCAGCGGCGTGTGTTGATCGACACCGGCACTATAGGATTCGGCCACCACCCGGCCCCGATAGGCCACGAGTAGCGCTCGAGTATCGAGACCGGCGGCATTATCGCTCGCCAACAGCTTATCGAGTCGCGCCTGAATCCCCGGGTCTAAGCTGACCACGGCGTTGCCTTTCGGCCAAGCGGCCTGCGCAGCCCGCATTACAGGCCAACGCAGTGCTCGGCGCGTGGTCACGCCGGGGTAATCGATCGCGCAACCGATGCCGGGTTGGTAACTGGCACTGCGCGACTTCACACCGAGCAGCGTCGCCGAGACACGCTGCAGAGCATCGTCATATTGGTAATCGAGTAGCGCTAAGATCGGCGAATAGACGCGAATATCGGCGGCACTGGTACGCGCATCATAGCCGCTCACGAACCGTGCCGAGCAGGCCAACTTGGCGCCGATGCCCGTTGCTACGGACGGGGCGTTATAGAGATACAGGGGAGTGTAACCCATACCCCAATAGGCTAAGGCAAACAGGCTGATCACCGTGAGGCACGACAGAATAAGGATTTTACGCAACAATTTTAACATGGCGCCAACCGAGTATGGGGATGTTAGGCACCTTAGCATGGGGCTATAAAAAGCAACAGCAGATGCCCATGCGGGCGGGACAGCGGTCGAGTAAAACGTGGTGGTATCTAGGTGGACCTAGATGAGCAGACATAAAAAAGCCGAGTCAATACTCGGCTCATGGCTTTCGCTGTGAACTAGTTGCGGTTAAGCGCATTCAGTTCGGTAAAGGCCTGCTCCAAACGGCCCACCAGGCTGACTTGCGCGGCGCGCAACCAGGCTCGGGGATCGTAGTATTTCTTGTTCGGCGCATCGGCACCTGTTGGGTTACCAATCTGGCCCTGCAGGAAGCCTTCTTTGCTCTGGTAATATTCACGTACACCGTTCCAAGTCGCCCATTGGGTATCGGTATCGATGTTCATCTTGACCACGCCGTAACCGATTGACTCTTTAATTTCTGCGGGTGACGAACCAGAACCGCCGTGAAAAACGAAGGTCAGACCATTTTCAGCCAGGCCAAATTTCTCACCACAATAGGTTTGCGAGGCGGCTAAAATACCCGGTCGCAGTTTTACATTACCAGGCTTGTAGACACCGTGAACGTTGCCAAAGGATGCCGCGATGGTGAAACGATGGGACACCGCGCTGAGCACTTCATAGGCACGGGCGACTTCTTCCGGCTTGGTGTACAGATCGTCCTGATCAACATCACTGTTGTCGACGCCATCTTCTTCACCGCCGGTGATGCCCAGTTCAATTTCAATGGTCATGCCCATCTTGTCCATACGCGTTAAGTACTGTGCGCAGATAGCCAAGTTTTCTTCAATTGGCTCTTCAGACAGATCCAGCATATGGGATGAAAAGAGGGGCTTGCCCGTTTCGGCAAAATGTTGCTCGCCGGCATCGAGCAGGCCGTCTATCCAGGGCAATAATTTCTTGGCCGCGTGATCGGTGTGCAGAATCACTGGCACGCCATAGCTTTCGGCGATTGCGTGGATGTATTTCGCACCGGCGACCGCACCGAGAATGGCGGCCTCTTGCCCGGCCAGCTTCAAGCCCTTACCGGCCATAAAACCAGCGCCGCCATTAGAGAACTGAATGATAACCGGCGATTGTACTTTCGCTGCGGCTTCTAATACGGCGTTGATCGAATCCGTATTCACTACATTCACGGCCGGCAAGGCAAACTTTTCGGCCTTAGCGATGGCGAATATTTTTTGCATATCGTCACCGGCGACAACGCCTGGTTTTACTACATCTAGAATCTTAGTCATGAAGTTTCCTTTCACCCTTAGTCATATTTTGGCGGCCAAGCCAGTCAATGGGAACAGCTGACTGGCCGCGGTAAAAAAATTTTGCCCCGACGCTCAGGCCGAAGTTTAGCATATCAAGACTTGGCGCGTTCTTCCAAGATAGCGACGGCCGGCAAGGTCTTACCCTCGACGAACTCCAAAAAGGCACCACCACCAGTCGAAATATAGGAAAAACGATCTTCCATACCGAACTTCTGCACCGCCGCGATCACATCGCCACCGCCCAGCACCGAGTAAGCATCGCTTTGCGCGATCGCTTCAGCGATGGCACGCGTGCCTTCGGCAAAATTATCGAACTCGAACACGCCACACGGGCCATTCCACAGGATGGTTTTGGCGCCCTTGATAATCTCGGCTAGCTTGGCCACCGTTTCAGGGCCCAAATCCATGATTTGCTCATCGTCGGTGACCTGGTCAACCGGCTTGATAGTGGCCACTGCCGTGGGTGAAAATTCCGCTGCGGTGCGCACATCGATCGCGGCGGGAATATCCAAACGGGCCATCAACGCCTGTGCGTTGGGGATCAGGTCTTTTTCGTAGAGCGAGGTGCCAACATTAAAGCCACGGGCAGCGACGAAGGTGTTGGAAATACCCCCGCCGACGATCAACTGGTCGCAAACGGTAGACAGACTTTCCAGAACCGTCAGCTTGGACGACACCTTGGAGCCACCCACGATGGCCACCATCGGCCGGGCCGGGTTATCCATGACCTTGCCGAGGGCTTCCAATTCGGCCGCGAGCAGCGGTCCGGCGCAGGCAATGGGCGCAAACTTGGCCACACCATGGGTTGAGGCCTGAGCCCGGTGGGCGGTACCGAAGGCGTCCATAACATAGACATCACACAGCGCAGCCATCTGTTTGGCGAGGCTGTCTTCATTCTTGCCTTCGCCCTTGTTGAAGCGAACATTCTCCAGAATGATCAGGTCCTGATCCGCATCAACACCCTCGACCCAGTCTTTGACCAGCGGAATGCTGCGGCCCAACAGCTTGCCCATATAGGCTGCGACCGGCGCCAGAGAATACCGCTCTTCATACAATCCTTCGGTCGGTCGGCCTAGGTGAGACATAACCATCACCTTGGCGCCTTTCGCTAAAGCCATCTTGATAGTCGGCAATGACGCCGTGATGCGATTATCCGAGGTGACATTGCCGGCATCGTCCAACGGGACATTGAGGTCTTGACGAATCAGTACTCGCTTACCAGCGAGATCCAGATCAGACATTTTGATCACAGACATGACTTTTCCTTAGAGTTTGGCTACAAATGAAAAAATTTGGTGGGCTATTGTAACGAGATGGGGCTGGTTTATCACCCAAAATGTAGTTTTATTACAAAATCATTGACGCCAATCAGGCAGGTCACTGAGCATTGGCCGCGACAACGGTCGCTTAACCATCTAAAATCCGGCCAACTTGAACTTTCACCTCGGTCGCATGCGATTTTGAATCCTCTCCAGCTGCCCCTGGAAGTGCGCACCGAACTCAACTCGACAGTCGCGTGGATGCACACCCTATGAATTCAACTTCGATCTTTATCGGTATTGCTGGAGCATCGGCTTCCGGCAAAAGCCTCCTCGCGCAGACCATTCATCAAGAGTTGCAGGCGGAGCTCGGCAACGGGGCCATTTCGATTATCAAGGAGGACAGTTACTACAAGGCGCGCGATGACCTCACCTTTGAGGAGCGCGAGCGGATCAACTACGACCATCCGAACGCCTTTGACCATGATTTGTTAATCGAGCACCTCGATGCCTTGCACAACCAACAGACGGTAGAGATACCCGTCTACGACTACACCGTGCACAACCGCTCCGACCAGTCCAAGACCTTGGCGCCAACTCGGGTGATTATCGTCGAAGGTATCCTGTTGCTCAATGATAAGACCATCCGCAAACGCCTCGACACCAAGGTCTTTATGGATACCGATCTCGATATCTGCCTGTTGCGGCGACTTAAGCGCGACATCGAGGAGCGCGGCCGGACCGTCGACTCGGTTATCGAGCAATACAAGCGCACGGTCAGACCAATGTTTATGGAGTTTGTGCAACCGTCGAAACAGTATGCCGATATCATCGTGCCGCGCGGCGGCAAGAATCGGGTGGTGATTGAAATGCTCAAGGCTCGCATCAAGCAGCTGCTGCAATAGGCTGATGTGCAGGAGCGCCGATTAAACCTCTGTATGTCGACACAACTGACTCCGCTAGATGCCCACTGAGGTGGGGCCGCCCTATCACCCCGGCCGTGATCCTGACGATCGCAGCCCTGCTGCTCGATGCACAAAGCCTGGTCAGGCAAAGCGACAGGTGCATTCTCAACCCGCTTTTGAGCCAACATCAACGCACCCTAAGAGGTCAGAGGGCTTGCCTTGGGACAATTTTGTCCTCAAAGTAGCCTCAAGCTCAATAATAATGGGGTGTTAGAGTTGGCACTGTTTTTTCTTGTATTTAAGCCTTAACAGGAGCGCCCGCTCTACTATAAAAACAATTATAAGAGTCTTTGAGTATGGCTAGACGTGATACATCGTGGCTAAAACACATCGGCATTGGCGGCAGGCTGTTCCTCGCCTTCGTGCTTATTTCGTCCATCACATTGCTGGCCAGTGCGCTCACCACCAATACCTACCTGCAACTGCGAGAACGCTTATTGCTGCTGAAACATCAGGATATCCCTTGGTTGGATGCCGCGGCCAAGCTCAACGATAAAAGCCGCTTGATTGTCGCCACCGCCCCACTGTTAATGACCAGCGATTCCAATTTCTCACGTTTGCAAGCGATGCAAGAACTGAGCGTGGCAATAGACGAGATGGATAGCCTGATGCGCAGCTTGCCGGATTACAACAGCTACTTCCGCGAGCTAATCGTACAGATTCACAACGGCTTAACCCTGTTAAATCAAAGTGTCGAACGCAGTGAGCAGATTCGCAAGGAGCTTGATCAACAATCCCAATTACTCTATCCACTCTTTCAGCCGTTAATTAGTGCTTTGGAACTAAACTCTGACTATGCCAAGAAGGAATCGATCGCCGGAGTGATCAACAGGCTTTATTATTTTTCGGCTTTGGTTGAAAAGGTGCGTAATGATTCCTCTTACAATGAGCTTGACTATACCTTCTTACGCTTGGAAGAATTTGGTGGTCAAATTGAGAAATTACTGACCAATATCTCAGCAACTTTTATCGCACCGGACATTCTGCAAAATATTCAGAAATTGCTCATCATCGGGTCGCGCCAGGGTAAGCTGTTTTTGTTAAAAAATGAGCAACTGGATCTGTTCTATCAACAGAGCTACTTACTGCAAAATAGCCAGGATCACATCCAACAGCTAGCGGCTCAGATTAACCGCTATACCAATCAGACCAATGACAGCATCAGCCGTTCACTGGTCAGTGCTATCGCTTCCATCGACCTGAGCATCCGCAGTATCTTGCTGCTGTCTTTGGCCAGCTTAGTGATCGCCGGATCTATCTCATGGTTTTATGTGCGCCGTAACGTTTTACAACGAATTTTAGAACTGCAAAAAAACATGCGTGCCATTGCCTCGGCAAAACTCGACACGAAAATAAATATCCGCGGCGATGATGAAGTCTCGAGTATGGCGCGGGATTTAAAACACTTTCAACATATTGCCATTGAAGTGAAGCACACCAATCTCCAGCTGTCGGCGGAAATAAAGGAACGGATTGCCGCGGAGGCACAGTTGAAAGCGGCTCAAAATGAGCTTGTACAGGCTGGTAAATTGGCCGCCTTGGGTCAATTGAGCGTTGGCATAACGCATGAAATAAACCAACCCCTGACGGCGATTGCCAGCCACCTGCACACTGCCGGACGCCGCTTGGAGAAGCAACAAACCGAGCAAGCGGTTATGAGCCTGGATAAAATCAGGTCGTTACTGGATAAGGTTGCCGGCATCACTCGGCATTTAAAAGCCTTCGCGCGCGAGGCCGGCGCAGAACTCAGCCCGGTTGAGCTAGATGGGGTCATAAGGGATGCCGCAGACCTGATATCGAATCGGTTAAAAGAACAGCGTTGCGAACTTATTTATATCCCCGGTGCAAAGGGCCTGGCCGTCTACGCCGAACCCATCCGTCTCGAACAGGTCCTGGTT
>JBLHFL010000014.1:0-19402 GCA_047618105.1 Granulosicoccus sp. | reverse complement strand
ATGAGTTCGCTATTATGCCTTTTTCCCTACGCAGTCATTGTCAATGTTAACAGATCCACTCTTTTACCTCGTTGCCATACCGGCCCTGCTGATTATGGGGATCTCCAAAGGCGGTCTTGGCGGCGGCTTGGGCATTGTCTCGGTGCCGTTAATGTCCCTGGTGATCGCGCCGACTCAGGCCGCGGCCATTATGCTGCCGATCCTCTGTGTGATGGATGGCTTCGCCCTGTGGGGCTTTCGCGGTCAATACGACAAGCCCAATCTGCGTACCATATTGCCGGCGGCGATCCTCGGTATCGGCGTCGGTGCGGCAACCTACAGTTATCTGTCCGATAGCCATATCCGGCTGATGGTGGGTTTGATCGCCTTGGTGTTCAGTCTGAACTGGCTCTATCACCGCATGCGCGGCAACAACCCGGCCGCCAAAGCACCGAATCGAATCAAGGGTTGGGTGTTTGGTGCCATATCGGGCTTTACTAGCTTTAGCGTGCATTCCGGTGGTCCACCGCTCGATATGTATCTGTTACCGCAACGGCTGCCCAAGGGTGTTTTTGTGGGCACCACCATCATCTTTTTTGCCGTGGCCAACTATACCAAGCTCATTCCCTATGCTTGGATGGGCCTGCTTGACACCACTAACCTGATGACGTCCTTAAGCCTGATCATACTGGCCCCCATTGGGGTTCGGTTGGGCATGCTGCTACACCATCGGTTGTCCGATGGCTGGTTCTATTGGTTGTGTTACTGCTTGCTGCTGGTGGCGGGTATTAAGCTCAGTGTGGATGGGGCGAGCGCCTTATGGGCGGCTCGCTTTTAGCGGGTTATTGTCGTCCGGACCAATGACTTCGAGGGTCGAATGGTTGCGCGGCGTCCAGTTGTTGCCACAGTAGAGCCGTTTTGTCGTTGGTTTGGGGCGGCAGGACCAGCTGCACCGCGGCGTATAGATCGCCCTGTTGGCTCTTATCGATCAGGCCCTTGCCTTTGATACGAAAGCGTTTGCCCGCCGGGGTATTGGCTGGAATGGTTAGGGTGATGCTGCCGGTTAGGGTCGGCACCGTGACCTTGGCGCCCAAGGCGGCCTCCCATGGGGCGAGCGGCAGGGTGACCAACAGGTCTGTGCCCTGCACGCTGAACACCGAATGGGCCGCGAACTGGATCACCAGATACAGATCGCCGGCCAAGCCGCCCTGTTGGCCGGGCCCACCCTGGCCTCGGACCCGGATCCGTTCGCCCTCGGTAGCGCCCTGGTGGATCTTGACGCGCAGATGTTTCTGACTCGGGCTCCGGTCGGCTTGACTGGCGGGCAGGTCGTATTCGACGGTGCGGGTCAGCTCGGCGAGCGTCTCTTCCAAGCTTAGGGCCAGTGGAAGTTCCACATCCTGGCCCTTCACGGGCTTGGGTTGAGCCCTGCCGGAACTGCCAAACATCGAATTAAAGAAATCGGAATAATCGCCTTGAGCGCTGCTCGGTCGAGCTCGACTCTGCCAGCCCGGTGGTGCGCGAAAACCATTGGGTTGTTGACCGCCATAGCGGCGCAGTTCATCAAATTCGGCGCGTCGGTCGCTGCTCTTTAAAACCTCATAGGCTTCGGCGGCGGCCTTAAATTTATCGCTAGCACCCGCTGCGGGGTTCTTGTCGGGATGGTATTGGCGTGCCAGTTGGCGATAGGCCAGCTTAATGTCGGCATCACTGGCGTCGGGTTTTACCCCCAGTATCTTGTAGTAGTCTTTAAAGTCCATCGCGTGGCCCAAATAAAAAAAAGCGCTTAAGGCTAATTGGCATCAGCCTAGGATCGGCCGGATTGCGCCCCCTATCGGGGGCGCTGTGCTAACTTCTCGGGAAACTAAGGCTCGATGCCCTTGAGAAATTTAAACAGATCACTGTCAGTTGATAACACCAGGGTGGTGTCTTGACCGATGATCGTTTGGTACGCCTGGAGAGTTCGAGTGAACTCATACAGGTCGCGCGATACGTCGCTCTGGTTATAGGCCTGAGCATAGATTTCGGTCGCCTTGGCGTCGGCCATGCCGCGAATTTCCTCTACTTCACGATAAGCCTCGGACTGGATCTTATTCAGATCACGAACGCGGTCACCCCGGATTCGAGCGGCCTCACCATTACCTTCGGACAAGAATCGTTCGGCAATCTGACGTCGTTCACTGATCATCCGGTCATAGATTTTCGGCCGCACGCTGGCGTTGTAGTTGATGCGCTTAAAGCGAATGTCGAGTAATTCAATACCGAAGACCTTCACTTTTTCAGCCGCGGCGCGGAATATTTCATCCTCGACGCCCTGACGTCCCTTGGTAATGGGAACCAGGTTGCCCATGTTGGCGGTTCGGTCGTCGCCGGCCAACAGTTCATCACGCAAGGGCACACGATCTTTGGTGGTACGAATTATTTCGATCAATTCGTGTTTAGCCACCGCGTTGCGCGTTTCACTGCCGAGTATGTCGTCCAAACGCGATTGCGCGCTGCGCTCGTCTTTCAGGCGCAAGAAGTACTGCAACGGTTCGGTAATGCGCCAGCGCGCAAAGAGGTCGACCGAGATGTAGAGCTTATCTTTGGTCGGCATATCGGACGGTTCGCCATCCCATTCCAAGACTCGCTTGTCGATCGCATTGACGTCTTGGATAAAGGGCGTCTTGAGATGCAAACCGGCACTGGTGACCGGGTCGCCAACTGGCTTGCCGAACTGGGTAATAATAACCTGCTCGACCTCATCGACGGTGTAAAAACTGCCCTGCAGCAAGATGACGACGACCGCCACAGCTGCCAGAGAACCGACTTTCATTAGACTGCTCATGGCTTCGCTCCCGACTCGCTAGTGAGGTTTAAGAAGGGTAAGAGACCGCGGGTCTGTTCATCGATAATAATCTTCGATTTTATCGTGGGCAGAACCTCCTGCATGGTTTCGATATAGATCCGGCGTCGGGTTACTTCCGGTGCCTTCTGATATTCCGATAACAGGGCATTAAAGCGGGCGGCGTCACCTTCGGCTTCGTTGATGCGTTTTAAGCGGTAACCGTCGGCCTCTCGAATACGCTGATCTTTTTCACCTTCGGCCAAGGGAATGACCTTGTTGTAGTCTCGAAGGGCTTCATTGATCAGCTTTTCTTTCTCCTGCTGGGCCTGGTTGACCTCGTTAAAGGACTCCTGCACCGGGCGCGGCGGATTGATATTCTTCAATTGCACCTGATCGATGCTGATGCCCATGACATATTTGACGGCCAGAGCCTGCATCTTAACTAACGCTTCGGACTCGATTTCCTGGCGACCAATGGTGATCACCTCATCGACGGTGCGGTCACCGACCACTTCACGCATGACCGATTCGGACACATAACGTAGCGTCTCGCTCGGCTCCCGAACTTCGAACAGGAATTTCACTGGATCGGCGATGCGATACTGCACTACCCACTCGACTAACGCGGCATTGAGGTCGCCGGTGACCATCTGGGTTTCCAGCTGACCGTTGGTACCGCCGCCACTTTGAAATGGGTCGGTTGAGCCTGGGGTAGCGAAACCAAATTCCTGCTTAAGCTGACGCTTAACCGGTACGATGGTGGCTTTATCGATGCCCAATGGGAATTTGAAATGCAAACCCGGTGGTATTTCCTTGACGTACTTACCAAAACGTTGCACTACGGCAACCGAATCGCTGGGCACAGTAAAGAGCGAGGTCCATACGCCCACGCCAAGCAGAAATACCAGTAATATGACGAGAATGTTGCCGGCGCTGCCGCCGCCTCCGCCGGGTAATGATTTCTTCACCCGGTTGATTCCGTCGCTGATCAGTTTATCGAGATCTGGTGGGGGTTGGTTGCCGTTTGACCATGGGTCGCTGCGGTAACCACTATCCTGTTGAGATGGCATATATATGTCCCTCCATCGATGGCAAAATTAATTTTTCGCACAACATTCGATGTGGGGCTGCTATCGGTAAACACAAGGGCCAACCACAAGCTTTGGACCTAGTTCGGTGGGTCGACCCGATCAGGCTGGGAGCCGTTCAGGCGATACCAGCCGGCAATCGAATAGCGGTCGCGCCGGGCCGGCAGGACCTCGTGCGGAAAATCTTCGCTGATAAAGGCGACCACCGTACCAAAGGCGGGTGTAACACGGATACCCACCAAATCAGTGCTGTCTTGATAGATCACCAGCTCACCGCCGTCGGCCGGATTCCAGTCTCGATTCAAATAGACAATCAAAGAAATAACCCGGTTGGCCTGGCCCTTAAACGCATCGACATGGCGTTTGTAAAAATCACCACTGGCATAATGGGCAAAGTGGCTTTCGAACGAAAATAGGCCGAGGAACAGCCTTCGATTGAGATAGGTCTGTAAGCCCTTTACCCACTGCAGCCATTGGGCCCCGGCGTCGGAGTTGCCCTCGATCCAGGCAATCTGGTTGCTGCGCACAAAGCCGTTCAAGCTGTAATCCTGTTGGCGACCGACGCCGGCGGCCGAAAACGCCACCTCAGGCATCTGCTGCAGATGCTCCAGGAGGTTCTCCGCCAGTCCCAGGGGTAGGGCATAGGGGTTGATGCTGTAACCCTTGTGCAGCAAATCGCGACTGATATTCTCAAACAGTACCAGATGGCCATTATCATCAAAACGGTCATCGGCTAGGGTTAATGCAGTCAAGGATTATCCTTTTTGAGTCCGGTTTGGACCCCTGTGTGGCAGGTTGCAATGGCAATCTGGGGGTTATCGATTACTGGCGCTCGTCGGTATCGACTGCGCCCGGCGGCACGTCGGCCAGATAGGACATGACCTTAAGAAAGGCCGCTACCGCTTCTCTTGGTGCCGTTTCCGACAGGGTATGATAGCCCGATGTGGGTATCTGTACCGTTGTGCCAATCACCAAGCCCTTAGACGCGGCAATGATTCGCCCCATTTCGGTGGAACCTAAGGAGCCTGGTGGCAGGCCCTGCGCAACCAGCAGGTCATTTTGTGCCTCAACGAAGGTGTCCTTGTATTGAATGGGGATGGCCAGCTGGTAGCAAACTTGCGCCAGTTGAGCGGTCAGTTCGGCACTGAATTGGGCGTTCGCATCCTTGTTGCGTAACACCAGTTGCTGTTGTTGGGCACTGGCGAAATCGGGAAAGGGACTGGTGTCGACTACGATCAATTGGTTGGTCGAACCGCCGAAACGACGAAACCATTCCAGCAGATAGCGCCAACTTTTACCGGCCTCTTCCTGAGCGGTAAAGAAGGCAGTACCTTGAAAGCCACATTCAAACAAATAGACCAGTGCGGCGACGGTGAGCACATTATCGAGTTGGCCGACCAAAGCCTCATCGGTGACCCGCAACTTATCAAGAAAGGCCACCGGGGTGCCCGCGATAAGATGTTCTAGGCCGGCGACGGAAAAAATCAGGTTGTTGCGATATTCGCAAATATGGGCTTCTTGGATGGTGCCCTTGCCGCGATAGGTGCCCGACCAGGGTTCATAGGCATAGACCTGTTCGCCGTCAAAGCGGTCAACCACCTTGCGCATCAACTGTTCACTGACCGAATTGCCGAGCAGGTCGGAGCGGGCCCCAGCGACGAAGGCGGCAAATTGAAATTCATTCGGCCCGGTGCAGATTAATCCGTGGCGATCCATATGGGCGGCCAGATAAAGAGAATCCGGTTGCTTGCCCTGCGCGACCAGCAGCCCTTCATACCAGGTTACGGTAGCACCGCGCTCTTCTAATTCGCGCTGTAGCACGCGGCAAAAGGAATGCTCTGCGCCAACCACGGACGGACTGCGCATTAGCAGAGCGAGCAGGTCGATAAAGGCCGCCGGCAAAGTGGCTGGGCTGGATTTAGTTGAAGAGGCGGTGTTAGCTTGCGAGGTCGGCATCGGCTGTGCTCTATCGGAAGTGATCAGGTTTGGGTGGACGAAAACACTGGAGCCGCCCGATTAGCGGCCCCGGTGGCGCGTTCAATGAGTCGCGTTACTGTGCCGATACGGCGTCATAAATATCTTCATCAAAGGCATCGGGGCTTACCACCAGGGCCTCTTCGTCGAGGTTGGGGAAGACGGCCAGGCTGAGGCCATCGCTCAGCAGACCCTCGGTCCAGCGAGCTTGCCAATCGGTCAGGCTGATGGCGGTGACGGTGCAGTCGGCCCACTCGTCCTTGACCCAAGCGCTCGCACTGCTTTGGTGCGGCCAGATCGGGACGCAGTCGTCGCCATCGCTGTTTAATAACACACTGCCGCCGTCGCCAACCAAGATCCACAGTTCGCCGCGAGCGACCAGTTGCTGCACCAGGTAATCGTAACGTTTATCCGACGCTTGAGTTTCCAATTGGGCTAATAGGGTCTGATCGATAGGTGCGGTCATAGGGTACTACTCTAAGGCAATAAAGCGGCGATTATGCCGTGGTGCTTGACCAAGGTCGAGGCAAGATTGTCGTTACAGCCATGGGCCGATAATCAGACCCGCCAGCAGTAATAAATCCGGGCGCGCCCAAGGCCAGTGTCAAGGCCGCGAACTGGATTCGCGGCCTTGAGTCGGCGCAGGCGTTAGCCGCGCTCGGCGGCGTTCAGGTGGGCGAGGAAGGTCGTGACATCTGCTTCGTTGGTGCGGAACGAAGTGACCAGTCGGACCACCTCATCGTGCTCGTTCAGGTTGAAGTGACTGGGCACAAAATGCCGCGGCCACTGATAAAAAACCGCACCCTGAGCGCGCAGCTGTTCGATCACTGGGCGCGGCAGAATGGCAAAGACCTCATTCGCGGCGACCGGCCAAATGACCTGGCTGGCCGGGCACGCCGCCATACCCTGTTCCAACAAGGTGGCCATGCGGTTGGCATGGGCGGCCAGCTCGAGCCAGTGGCCGTCGTTGAGCCAGGCACTGAATTGCGCCCCAAGCCAGCGGCCTTTAGACACTAGGTGACCGGAACGCTTGCGCAGGGGCACCAGATTAGCGGCCAGGGGCCGATTGAAAAACACGATGGCTTCTGCGCTGAGAGCGCCGTTTTTGGTCGCGCCGAGGCTCAGTACGTCGACCCCTGCCTGCCAGCTGATGGCCGCTGGATGGCAGTCCAAGCCGGCCACGGCATTGGCGAAACGCGCGCCGTCCATGTGGACGGTTAGGCCATGTTGATGGGCCACAGCGCACAGCGCGGTCAGCTCTTCGATGCTGTAAACCTGACCCGATTCGGTGACCTGGGTCAGGCTCAGGACCGCCGGCTCGGCATTGTGTGGCGGGTGGGCCGAGCCCTGGCTGAGGTATTGGCTCAGGGTCTCCAAGCTGAGTTTTTCGCGTCCGGCGTCGAGCCCAACCATGCGCGCACCGCCGGTAAAAAACTCCGGCGCGGTCAGTTCATCATTCAGAATATGCGCCTGGGCATGACACAGGATGATCTGCCAAGGTGCGCTCATGCAAGCCAGCGCCAGAGCATTCGCTGCCGTGCCGGTACTGACAAAGAACACCTCGGCCGGGCTGTCAAAGGTAGTTTGAATCGCGCGAACGGCCTGTTGGGTCCACTCATCGTCGCCGTAGGCGGCGGAGATACCCTGATTCGCCTGTGCTAATGCGGCAAAGACCGCATCGGATGCGCCACTTTGATTATCACTGCCAAAATACATAATAAGATCCTTCTCTTGGGTTGGTTGAACCGCCGGGCTGGCGGGTATGGACCGGTCGGATGTTATCGCTAATTCAGCTTGAAATACGCTACCGTCCAATCGGGCATAGATTAGCAGCTCGGCCTGAGCCACGACCAGAGCCAGCGCGATTTTTTTTCGGTAAGACGGTTAGCGCAACACTGACCAAACAGTAAATTTATTGCCATCAACGGCCGATTGCAATTAGGATTAGAGCCTGAGCTGCCTAGCGCTGACGGATATCGTTGGTACCCTTGCTCAGCATCGACAGATTGCCAACGCCCTGACTTAACTCGGAGGACCTAAGGTGACGATCAGTGAATTTGAACTTAAACGTTGTGCTCGGGTCCTGGACCAATACCTAGTGCTCAAGCGGCCCGCGGCACATCTGCGCCATGAGTTCGATATAGACTATCGAATAAGCGGCCAAAGCGTTGAATTGTTCGAGACTCGGGCCGACCCGCGCGATCCTGCTCTTAGGCTTGAAAGCGGCCTGGCCAAGGCCATATTTGTCAAAAAAGACCAGTGCTGGAAAATCTATTGGCAACGGGCCGATCTGAAATGGGTGCGTTACGACTCGCACCCAATCGTCCGACAATTAGATGACTTCATCAAACTGGTCGATGAGGACAGTCACGGTTGCTTTTACGGCTAGCGCGATCGCGCTTCGATTGTCAGGCCGCACTGGCCCAAACCCTGATAGTGCAGCTGAATCGGTGTCGCCAGCGGCATATCAATCAGCCCGGCATAGGTGCCGGTGATAATGGCCTGGCCGGCGCTCAAATCGACACCGCTCTGGCTGAGATAATTGACCAACCAATAGAGCGGCCGTTGCGGTAATTCATTCGGGTGCACGCCGGCCAAGGATTGAGTCTGGTCCGGCAGTTCAAAGCGGATGGTCATGGTCATGCATTGGTAAGCCGCGACACGGTCAATAACCGGACCCAAAAACAAACCCTGGTTGAGCAGGCCATCGGCCAATTGATCGAGAAAGCCAACCTCGGCATCGGCGGCGTAACGCTGTTGCACCAATTCCAATGCTATATGGCAGCTACCCACGGCGGCATCGATCTCGGCCGGAGTATAGGCGGCCGCGCGTGCCGGTAAATCAGCGCCCAGCACAAAGGCAATTTCCGGCTCAACCAGGGCGCGTCCTTGTTCGGGCTCTATTGTGCAGGTCGAGCCGCGAAAAACGGTGCGCGCGAAAATCGGCGCCAGCACCAGTTTATCCTTACTGGGCAGCGCGCATTTCCAGCCGGCGACGGCATCGGACTGCTGAACAATTACCTCGCGCTGAATGGCCAGTGCCGCCGCCAGACTGTGCGGTCGAATGGCATCGGGTAAGCGGGCCATGGGTTGTTGGGTGGCGCGCCCCGCTAACAGGAGGGCTGCCGCCGATCTGGCCGTTTCACGGTCTATTGCTTGGCCGTGCGGTATATCAGGGTATGTCATAGAATTAACGATCCCAAACCTAAGAAGACAACAAAGCCCACTATATCGGTGACCGTGGTCAGCACCACCGAGCCGGATAGGGCCGGATCCAATTTGAGTTTACTGAGCACGATTGGGATGACCACGCCGGACAGCGCACCGGCGCAAATGTTCACCAGGATGGCCAGGGCAATCACCACGCCAATCATCGGATTGGCAAACCAGATCGAAACGATGATGCCGACGGTGATGGCCCAAATAATGCCATTCAAACCGCCCACGCTGAGCTCTTTTTTAAGCAGCGCGCGGCGGTTGTCTTTGGTCACCTGGCCGAGCGCCAAACCGCGAATGATCAGGGTGAGGGTTTGGCTACCGGCGATCCCGCCCATGCTGGCGACAATCGGCATCAAAACCGCTAAGGCGACAATTTCCTGCAATGTGATGGTAAAGAGGCCGATAAACCAAGAGGCGGCGAAGGCCGTTAATAGATTGATGCCGAGCCAAAAAGCGCGGTTCTTTGCGCTGGTGACCACCGGCGAGAACAGATCCTCATCTTCATCCATACCGGCGCCGGCCATGATCTGACCTTCGTAGTACTCATTGACGATTTCACTGGCCGTGCGTACATCCATGCGGCCTAACAGCAGACCCTGGGCATCGACCACTGGTAGGGCTGAGTAGCCACTTTTCTGGACCCGAAAGGCCGCGTCGACGGCGCTGTCGGATGCCGCAATCACTAAAAATTCGTGCGGGTCTGGCTCACTCAGGTCGGTTAAGGGCACATGGTCGGGGGCGCCAATAATATCGCCTATATGGACGGCGCGGGAAAAATGCCCAGCCCGGTTAATCAGGAATACGGCGTCGACATGGTCGGGAAGTTCCCGCCGCAACAGGCGCAAACCATCCCGCACCTTGGCGTTTTGCGGCAAGATAAGTTGATTGTGATCGACCCAGTGCCCGGCCAGCTCATCGGCGTATTTTTGCGCCCCTTCATAATATTGGCGCTGCTTGGAATCCATCGCCTGTAAGGCCCGATCGACCAAACGATTCGGCAATGAATCGGCCAACTCAACCAGATCCTCGGCGTCCATCTCTTGAAACAGGGCATCCAGCTCGTCGAGCGACATGGCGTCGAGCAATGTTTCACGCGGATCGCCGCGCATTACCACAAGAATATTCAGACGACTGGCGGTCGGTATTTTTGCCCAGCGCTCGAGCCGTTTATCGAGCGGCAACGATTCAAGGATCAACGCGACGTCGTCAAACTCTTGATGCACTAACATCCTGCCAATGAGGATTTCCTGCTCCTGGCTCTGCACATCAATGGTGTCGTCAACTGGATTCAAAAATTCGTCGGCCAAGCGCAGGGCGTCCTTGTAACATGGGCGTTGCAAGCAATGCAGCGCCGGTCGAAAAAGAGTGATTATAGGGCTATCGAGGCGGAAAGATATGTTCCCGTGTCATTTTCAGTATAGCCCTGTTCAGGTCTTTGCTGTGCTACGCGCTTAGCTCGCCGATGCGTCCGGTCAATTGTTCGATGGCTGCCAAGGCTGTCAGCCGGACGCCCTGTTGTTGCAGTTGCGCGAAGGCTTCGGCTTGAGCCTCGCTGTAAAAGCGTTGATGCGCCGTTTCAGTGTCTTCCTGCAATAACCACAACAGTTTGGCGTGACCGGCCAGGATCAGGTTGCCTTCATTCATGGCGCCGATCGGGAAGTCGCATACGATAGTCAGATCGGCCGATTCCACCATGGCCTGGGCCTGGTCGATCGCGTCTTGATCGATTGGGGCGAAGGCGGGCACCGCAATATGGCGCATACCGGTGGCCGTCCAGAAGTCGGTGTCGGAGTCCTGTTCATGACCGATGCCGCCGCTCACCGTGACGCCGCGTTGCAACAACCAGCGCGCCAAGGCCACCGTACTGCCGGCCCCGCCGATCAGATGAACATGCAGGGACACCGCAGTCGGTGCCTGTTTGACCGGCAGTACCGTGACCGTGCCGGTCACCGGATGTTGGCTGACCGTGACCTGCTGTTGATACAGCTGGGCCATATTGGCCTGGGTGATCACCTGCTCCGGCGTACCGCTGGCAATCAATCGGCCCTTGTCTAACAGCAGCAAGCGGTCACAAAATACCGCGGCAATATTTAAATTATGAATGGCCACCAAGGCGGAATGCTGGCGCTCGCAATGGCGCCGCAACAGGTTCATGAGTTGCGCTTCATGGCCGATATCCAAGCTGGCGGTGGGCTCATCCAGCAACATCAGCGGGGCCTGTTGCATCAGGATACGAGCAAACTGGACCAGCTGATTCTCACCCCCAGACAGTTCGGTGAGCTTTCGGTCGAGCAGATGGGTCAATTCAAGTTGCTCAGCCAGTTCGGCCACGTCGTTGCGTAGCACCTGGGCTGACGGGATCTGACTCGCCTGCCGACTGTGGGCGCCGAGGGCGATGACATCGCGCACTAAAAAGGGTAACGACGGGGCCGAATGTTGTGCCATATAACTGATGCGTCGGGCGCGTTCGGGATGGCTCAACGACGCCAAGGGCGTATCCGACAGACTAATACTACCTTCAGTCGGCTGGTAATAGTCGACCAAGAGCTTCAATAGGGTACTTTTACCCGCGCCATTGGGGCCGATTACACCGACCAGTTCGCCCGGTTCCAGGGTAAAGCTGAGGTCGCGCAATAGGGCCCGATCTTGGCGATAAAAGCTGAGCTTTTGTACCGATAACAGAGCAGTGCTCATGCCAGTTTCCCCTGTCGCTGTAACCGAACTATTAGGAAAATAAAGTAACTGCCACCGAGTACGGCGGTGATAATGCCGACCTTGATCTCATGGGGGGCAATCAGGGTGCGACCGATCAGATCGGCGGCCAACACCAGCCAGGCGCCGATAAAGGCAGATAGGGGCAACAGTAAGCGGTGATTGGGGCCAAACAGCAGCCGCACCAGATGCGGCACCATCAGGCCGATAAAGCCAATGGGTCCGGCAATTGCGATGGCTAGGGCGGTCACCACGGAACAGAGAATCAGGGTGCGGCGGCGCGTCTGTTCGACATCGAGCCCCATGCCGTGGGCATTTTCTTCCCCCAAGGAAATTAAGTCCAAAGCCTTGGCCAGGCGGATCAGCAGGCTGCCAAAGACTATTAAAAAGGGTGCCGGCCAGAGTACATGCGGCCACATCCGGCCTTCCAGTCCGCCCATGGTCCAAAAAATAAACTGGCTGATCTCATACTGCTCGGCGAGCAACAGGGCCGCAGAGGTGGCGCCGGTGAGCAGGCTGGATAAGGCCAGACCAGCCAAGATAATAAATAGCAGTTGCTGGCCGGCCTCGGAACGCAACGCTAGGGCGTAGATCAGGGCCGCACTGATTAAGGCCCCGACGATGGCGTAGGCGGGTAAAACCAACGGATGGAGCAGCGCGGTGCCGGTGGTAATGGCCAAGACGGCGCCCAGGCTGCTGCCGGCACTGATGCCCAATATATCGGGGCTGGCCAGCGGATTTCGAAACAGGCCTTGCATCGCCGCGCCGGCAATAGCCAGGCTGCTGCCCGCCAATAGCCCAGCAAAAGCCCGCGGTAAGCGAATATGCAGCAGGATGGCGCTGGTGCGCGGAAACAGGTCGCGCGCACCAGCGAGGTCGCCCAACAGGGCATACTTGATCACGGACAGCAGCTCACCGATCGGCAACGCCACGGCGCCCAGTGCCAGATAGGCCAGCAAGAGGAGGGGGCCACTGGCCAGTAATGCAGCGATCAAGGTGGGTCGAAATATGCCTAACATTGCCGGCCGCCTATGGTAGATCGTGGCTGAGACGGTCGCTCACATAGCGAATTGTGCGGACTATATGGTGACTGTAGGTGCCGCGCAGTGCGCCTGGAATTTCATAGACCCGTCGATTTTTAACCGCCTGCACATCTGCCAGGGCCGGGTCGTTGATAACTTGTTGGTAAAAGGTATTGCTGGCCGGATCTGCGCCATAGAGGCCGCCGGGCAAGAAGAGGACGTCGGGGTCGATCTTGATGATCAATTCTTTCGACATGGCGACCTGACCAAAGTCGCCCTGCTCATAAGGAGCTGTGCCGTTGATCAGGCCCACGCCGTCTAGAATGGCCTGCCAAGTGGTGTTCGCGCCACTGGCGGTACCCCAACTGTTGTAGTCCAGAGCAACCCATTGTTGTCGTTCAATGGCCGCTTTCTGCTCGGCCAGTGATGCCAGGTCGCGATGCATATTGGCAATTAAGGTCGATGCCTGCGCACTGCGATTGAGCAGCTCGCCCAGCTTGGCAATTTCAGCTTCAATCGCAACTAGGGTAAAGGGCGTATTAACCAGATAGACCTGGATGCCAGCCTGACGCAGCTGAGTGACCTTGTTGATCTCGCTCCAGTTGGCGGCAAAGACCAGGTCGGGAAAGTTATTCAGAATCGGCTCAACGTAAAAATCGAGTTGGGCCACGCCATTGGGCAGGCGATCGGCAATATTGGAGTAATTTGGATCACTGGCTAGACTGGTGATGCTGGTCAGGCGGTCGCTCGGCAGAATGGCGGTTAGGACCTCATCGGTAAAGAGAGTTTTGGAGGATATATTTTGCGGTTCACGCTCCAGTCTTATCGTCTTATCCATGCCATCGATACGGCTAATGGGGTAGGCCGTCTCGGCGCTAATTGGCCCGGCGAAGAAAAAAATTGCAAAAACTGCAACTATAGTCAAATTAAAAGGCATCTGAATCTCCTGTATGGCGCGTACAGTAATAGAATAGGGTTTGTTTCGTTCACGTCTTCTGGCTGATGACCCAAGAACTGTCAATTACAGTGGCGCGACCGCTGCGGTTTCACACCGCATTCCGTATGAACGAACGCGGATTTGACAGTGAAAGATCGGGCAAGTCAACCGGAAATCCGCCCAGTTAGGGAAAGTCCCGCCTACTGGGGTGGGCCTAATGTCCCTATAAGGCTTATGGATAAGAATGAAAGGCTCTGTGATATTATGACACTCATATTACGGCAATAGGATCTGGCGCCAGGTCGGTATCCGCATCAGTAAAGGACAACCCATGGCAATATCAGTAGAAGCGCACGCGGTCCATAAAAGGCTCCTCGAATTGGGTTTGGAAACGCCCGTGGTGGAGCAAAAATTAACGCCCGCGGCTCAGATTGAAAAGATAGAAGGCTTGATGCATCAGGTGATGGGTGCCTTGGCGTTGGACCTAACCGACGACAGCATGGCCGAAACGCCACATCGAATTGCTAAAATGTACGTTAACGAAATATTTTCAGGACTGGACTACAACAAGTTTCCAAAAATAACCCTGATTGAAAATAAGATGTCTGCGACTGAAATGATTCGGATCCGCGATATTGAGCTGACCAGTACCTGCGAACATCATTTCGTCACAATCGATGGTTTTGCAGATGTGGCGTATATACCAGGGCAGCGGATTATCGGGTTGTCGAAAATAAATCGCATAGTCCGTTTCTTTGCCCAGCGGCCTCAGGTGCAAGAACGTTTGAATCAGCAGGTGCTGGTAGCGTTGCAAACGCTATTGGATACCGAAGATGTGGCTGTGAAGATCAATGCCACTCACTATTGTGTCAAAGCGCGTGGCGTGATGGACAGCCATTCCAGCACAGAGACGCTATCGTTGGGTGGGCAGTTTTTGACCGATCGTGATCTGCGTCGCGAGTTTGTCCGCTAGCAAATTTTGCTTTCACTTCAGGCCCGTTCGGGCCTGATCGTATGAACATTCTTTATTTATTTATTGCCCGTCATCGTAATGGACACGGAATCAGCAAAGCGCAAGGCGTGCGGTTTATCAACCGACACGCTGGCGTAACTGACATCGGGATGTTCATGGGCAATTGCCAGTAAGTCTGCCGCTAAACGCTCCAATAACTTAAATTGACCCTCTTCTACCAAAGCGATCATCTTTTTAGTGATCACCTTGTAGTTGACGGCATTATTTTCACTGTCGGTGGCGCACGCCAGATCGGCAGGGTAGTGAAATTCGGCATTGATAATCACATCCTGCTGTTTTTCCAGCTCTTCAGGATTAAAACCAATATAGGTGCGTAAGCGCAGATTCTTGATGTTAATGATAGCTGTTGTCATGTCTGTCCCGTTGATTAGTTTGCTATTTAGGGTTGATGATTGATTAGTTTCGGCTGATCGAGCGGCCACCGTCAACCTTGATCGCAGTGCCGGTGACGAAGTTGTTGGCCAATAGATACTGCACGGTTTGGAAGATCGGTTCAAAGCCGGCTTCATGCGGTAACAGGCTGTCTTTGAGCACCTGTTTTTTGCTCGCATCGCTATGATCTGGTAAGAACTTCAGCGCGCCCGGTTGAATCGTATTGACGCGCACCTGGGGGGCAAGCCGCTTGGCAAAGGATTTTGATAGATTCTCCAAGCCGGCCTTGGTCGCACAATAGAGGGCGTAATCGGAATTGGGATTCTCGGCATAGATATCGGTCATATGAATGATATTGCCATTGTCTGAACGCGCTAAGGTGGCCGCCAGTTCGGTGTTGAGTAACGCCGGTAATTGCATATGGATATGAAACAATTGACTGAACGCTTCGCTCGAACCGGTGTCGACACCGCCGACAAAGAGCGAGGCATTGTGTATCAATAGGTCCAGCGGTTGGGCGGCCAGTTGCTGGCAAAAGATCTTGATTTGATCCAGCTGGTAGTAGTCCAGCGTGACAATATTAAGGCGCTCGCCGCGCAAGCGGTCCAGTTCGGCGCTGCTGCTGCGGGTCAATACAGTGACCTGCCAGCCATCGGCCAATAGATGTTCGGTCAGATATAAGCCGAGCCGGCGGCTGCCGCCGGTAATCAGTGCGTGTGGCATAGAATCCTCAAAGCTAAAGTGAGTGAAAACATAGTCGGTTGAATGTACGAATAACGCAATAGATTGGATGGCCACAGATTAGACCCGTGCGACTAAGCAAAAGGTGCTATGGCGTGCCGCCTTGAGGGCTGGTAACGTGTCGACCCGATTTATAAGACCTAGTTTATGGAAATTACCGTAGTAACCGTTAGCCTGCTGTTAGGGACTGGTCTGATCGCTGGTATTATCAATACTCTGGCCGGAGGTGGGTCCAACCTTACCCTACCGGCTTTAATGATCATGGGCTTGCCGGCGGATATGGCCAATGCGACCAACAGGGTCGGGGTTATCATGCACACCATGGTCACCCTGCGCAGCTTTTCTCGGCACGGTAAGTTGCCGATGCAGGGCGCCAAGGGGCTGTTTTTGCCGGTATTGGTGGGTGGGGTGATCGGCTCAGTACTCGCATCGTACTTACCGGCCACCTTACTCAAGCCAATTTTGTTGACCACTATGATCAGTATGTCGTTGGTGATGTTGTTTCGTCCCGGCATGGTCTTTCCCTCAGCTCATGAACAACCCCAGGCTCTGGTGCGCTGGAGCAAGTCCTGGTGGCTGCTGCTGCTCTCGGGCGTCTACGGCGGGTTTGTTCAGGCCGGTGTCGGCTTTGTCCTGATCGCCGTGATCGCCGGTGGGCTGCGTTACGATCTGGTGCGGACCAATGCGCTCAAAATCCTCTGTACCGGTACCTTTACCAGCGTGGCCTTAGCGCTCTTTATTTGGCGTGGCCAGGTGGTCTGGGTGCCGGGCCTTATCTTGGCCTCGGCGACCATGGTGGGCGGTCTTATCGGCGTGCGTCTGGCCTTAAATATCAGCCCGTTGGTGATGAAATGGGTGTTGTTTGTGATGACGGTTGTGGTCAGTGTTGCCGCACTGGTCTAATCTCGCCCCTGGCTGGTGCAGTCAAAGTGGTTCGACGCGCAAATGACTGATGTCGACCCGCACCGCGGGCGCTTGGTCAGGCAATGTCTCGATCAGGCTCCCGACCGGCGCTAGACTGAGACCGCCGGTATCGATGATGGGGGTCGGCGACTCAAAACGTTCTGGCATTAGCAAGTCCGCGCCCAGCGTGGCTATGGTCAAGGCGCTGGTATCGACAAGGGTCGGGGTAAAGCCGCGAGCCACACCCAGGTCGACTCCAGGTGCCGCTAGATCCCAACTTGGAACGGCGGCAGGCGCGTGTAAGGGCGGTTGGTGTTGCTCTATTAGACTGGGGTCATTTTCACTCGATTGGCTGTCGGTGAAACCGAGTGTTTTATTCTCAGCGGTTGGGTCTGCTTTGGCGACACCCTCGGATACAGTCGGCGTTACTTTACCTGCGTGCTGGTGGGACCGAACAATCAACTTAGCGCCGGCCTGCTTAAACGCCCTCTGGTACTTAATCGCCGTGGCCTTATCGACCTGCTGCTTGATTAGCTGTTCTTGGCCCGAAAAGAGACCCTCCATATAGGCATCATTGGCCTTAAACAAGGCCTGCAGGTCGGCTAGAACAAAGTCACGGAAAAAACCGTCGACCAGGTCGCCCCGAAAAAAGAGATCGTACTGTTGTTCGGCCATAAACTATCTATCTTCATGAACTTACTAGAGTATAGCTTAGCGTAGCAGGTTGGCCTTAAAGCTGGGAACCTTGTGATGAATCCGACAGGAACTCTTTCGTGAATCTAATTTTACTGCTGGCGCTGCTAGTGGGAACGCAAATTGGCCTGTCAGACGGCCTGATACTGCCAACTCTGGTGGCCGAACACGGCCAGGGCAGTTTTTTGGCCGTTTACACCGTCTTGAAGTTGTTGTTTATCCTGCCAGTGCTGCAGGCTGAACTGGTAGCGGGACGCCTCTATCGGGTAACACCCTTCGAATTTTCATTTTCCATCCTCAATAAAATGAGAATGCGGGTGCTTTTTGCGATTTTGCTGACGGCCATTATTTTGGTTATGGCTACCAATCTGTTTAATACCTCCTGGGCCCTTATGTTCAGCATTGATGGCCTACAGGGCGAACTACTGTCATTGAAGCCGCTCGATCAGAATCTTTACTGGTTTGCCCAAAATCAAGACATCGGTCGCATCATGACCCTGGTCGTTGTGCAGGGCATCCTGTTGATCATGCTGGGCGGTTTGGCCTGGCGCGCGATAGCGGCGATTTTTCTAGCAGTCGTGCCCTTGGTTGCGCTCTTTATTGTTCTATCCTTACCCAATATCGGTCGTATGCTGCTGGGTATGGCCTGGCCGCCTTTGTCTGTGGAGGATCTGTTGGTGGCCATGCAACATGCCCTGACCTCATCGATGGCGGGGCTGTTAATCTGGTATGTGGTCGGCACCAATCTGTCGGATCGTCTGCCGACTGGTCGAGTTATTATCGGTGTGCAGGCATTCGACGTGCTCTACGGCATGGCCATGCTCGCGATTTCGTGGCAGTGGGTAAGCGCTCAAGCTATTGTCAATTTGGACGTGGGTACCCTATTGCGGGCCCTAACTGCGAGCCTGCAAGATACCGTTCTGTTGCCCTTCCCGATAGCTGTCTGGCTGTTTTTTACCGCTTTGGTAGGCAGTATTAGCAGCCTGCCCCTGCTGCTACTGGTCACCCAGGAACATCATGTCCCCGGTCAGCGTTGGTTGTTAATCGGCACCATCGCGACGGTCGTGGCCATGAGTGGGGTCTTGGTTTACTCACACGATCCAGATTCGCCCCTGATCTGGTATGGCAAACCGGTGTATCATTATGTGCAACAACTCAGTCAGGGCGTCATTATTCCCTTTATAACCGCCACTATTGCGCTGTGGATTGGCTGGGTGGTCTGGCCCAATCGGGTGTTGTTGCAGGTCAATCCGCATGGCGGCGTGCGCTATTTTCTCTGGCGGCTGGTATTAAAATTTGTCGTGCCGTTAGTGCTTGGGTTAGTATTTGTGCGTGCCACGGTAAGCCTGATCGCGATTGATCTGTATCAGGCACTGGTCTGCATATGTGCCATTCTACTAATATTTCGCCTCTACTATTGGGTGAAAAATAGAGCCTTACTTCCTCGATTATGATTAACATTCATCGCTCCGCCCTAGTCTTGGTCTCCGCCGAACAACTCTATGACCTGATCACCGATATTGAACAATATCCTCAGTTCCTCGAGGGTGTGGTCGCGACTCGCTTACTCGAGGCCAGTTCAACCGAGATGCTGGGCGAGTTGACCGTGCGTAAAGCCGGATTCGAACGGACCTTGATAACGCGCAATACCCTTGTGCGTCCTCTCTCGATTGCAATGAATTTGGTAGAAGGGCCACTGGACAGTCTCACGGGACTTTGGCAAATCAAGCCCCTGGGCGATGCCGGCTGTAAAGTCACCTTCGACCTAAACTTTCATGCCAGTCAGGGCCTCAAGGCAGCAGCCTTTAGCCTGATGTTCAAGCAGATTGCGGATACCATGGTGAGTGCCTTTGTGGCGCGCGCGCATGAGCTGAAACTTTAAGCACAAGAGCGAAAGGAACA
>JBLHFL010000013.1:0-19636 GCA_047618105.1 Granulosicoccus sp. | reverse complement strand
CGATATTTCGCGCCGGCTTTAAGGAGTTCTCGCGCTCGCGTCAGCAGCAGGTAACCGACGCGGACGGTATAATGGCCGGTTGCCAACGGTCGATGCGGGTTGCTGTGAGCAAAGAGGCCGAGCATCTGGACTCACACCTGTCCTTCTTGGCGACCGTGGGCTCTACCAGTCCCTATATTGGCCTATTTGGCACCGTTTGGGGCATTATGAATTCGTTTCTCGGCTTGGCGACTGTCACCCAGGTATCGCTCGCCACCGTGGCTCCCGGTATTGCCGAAGCGCTGATTGCAACGGCTATGGGTCTGTTTGCCGCGATACCGGCGGTGATTGCCTATAATCGATACTCGGCCCGCGCCGAAAAAATGTTAACCAATCTTGATACCTTCGCAGAAGAGTTCTCGGCCATCCTCCACCGCCAAGCGCATATGCTGGCGCACCAGCAGCGCAAACAGGAAACGCCATGAAGCTGCGGGCCAAACGCAAGCCGGTTGCCGACATGAATGTGGTGCCATACATCGATGTTATGCTGGTACTGTTGATTATTTTTATGGTGACCGCACCAATGTTGGTGCAGGGCGTCAGTGTCGACATCCCCAAGGTGGATTCAGCACCGATCACCGTGGATGAACGCAAGCAGCATCTGATCATAGCCCTGACTAAAGAAGGCCAGGCGTTAATTGAGCGCGGCGACGAAGAGCCGGCCCAGGTTGATGATCAGGGCATTGCGACCTACGTCGGCGGTATTTTATCGGCGGATCCTGGCCTGCAAGTCTTGTTGCGCGCGGATAGAACGGTGCCCTATGGTCGGGTTATGGAGGTCATGTCCAGCCTTCAGGCTGCCGGTATGGATTCTGTCGGCCTCATTACTGAGGCGCCCGATGAGCTCTAGAGCGAATTACCGGCTAGTAGGCAAGGACTTTAGCTTGCCATTGGTGGGCGCCATAGTGGTTCATATCCTAGCACTCGGTCTGTTGATCGGGTCTTGGAGTGTTTCTCAACACAAGACATCTGAATTCGAACTGCCCCGAAACATCGTCGCCAAGGTGGTAACGCTTGAGCAGGTTAAAGCAACCATAAAGCCGCAGGTTGCGGCCAAGCCCAAGCCCAAGCCTAAGCCAAAAGTAGTCACTCCTAAGCCAAAAGTAGTCACTCCAAAACCAAAAGTAGTCACTCCAAAACCTAAACCCAAGCCCGCACCGGTGGTTATCGAGCCTAAGGTCGAGGCGCCGATTGAGAAAACGTTGAGCGTCGATGAGCCGGTCGTCTTACCGGTACCCGTTAGCCCGACACCAGTGCCCCCGGTGGTCGAAGAAAAGGTCGTGCCGGCCGCCCCGAAGACACCAGCGGAGCCCGCCTCAACCGAGGACCTTTTTGATGAAATGTTAGCCTCACTGGCGGCGGAAGAAGAGGAAATAAACCAGCAAAAAGATCAGCTTGAGCAGGAATTGGCCCGAAAAATTGCCATCAAGGCGCAGGTGGGCGACTATGTTCTGGCGATTACCCAGCAGATTGAGGAGAAATGGTCGCGCCCAGCGGAGTTACGGTTAATGGACTTGGCCGATATTCAGGCGGTGGTTGCGGTAGAGATTTTACCGACTGGTGAGCTGCAAAGTGCCTCGATCCTGCAAGCGAGCGGCAATGCCAATTACGATCAATCGGTGTTACGCGCCATCGAAAAGGTGCGTCGTTTTAGGGTCCCTGCAGACCCCGAGGTATTCGAGAAGGGCGGTTTTCGCAGATTGAACATCATCTTTAGACCAGAGGATTTAATGAAACCATGAATATGGCCAGACTAACGCGACAACTCACAGTGGTAGCCTTTTTTTTGTTGCCCACTTTGGTTCTGGCGGACCTTGATATAGTCGTCACCAAGGGGTATGACTCAAAGACCAAAATTGCCATCGTGCCATTTTTTTGGGGTGAAACGAGCATCCTACCCGAAAAAGTTGATGCTATTATGACCAATAACATGGTCCGGACGGGTCGGTTCGAAGTTCTGCCCTCGGAGCAAATGTTAAGTCAACCATCAACCGAGGAGGGCGTGTTCTACCGTGACTGGCAGTTGTTGGGCCAGGAATACCTGGTCATTGGCCATTTAAAGCCGTTCGCCGATAATAAGATTGAAGCCAAAGTAGCCCTCTATGATGTCGTTAAAAATCGTCGTGTTGTGCAGGTAACGCAGATCGTGGGCCAATACCAGCTGCGTGAGTTTGCCCACTCCCTGTCCGATCTTTTCTATGAGCGCATTACCGGTGTGCGAGGGATCTTTTCAACCCGAGTGGCCTTTGTTACCCGTAAAGCGTTGGCAGATGATCGCTATGACTTTCGCCTGCAGGTCGCTGATGCCGACGGTCAGCGAGCTCGAACGGTGTATAAATCGGGTGAGCCGATCATTTCGGTGGCTTGGTCGCATGACGGTCAGAAAATTGCCTTCGCAAATAAGATCGGGGATCGCTGGAAGATTATTATTCAGGACCTGAAAAGCGGTAAGGTTAATTCGATTTTCGATGCCCGCGGCTACACCAGTTCGCCGGCATTTTCAGCCGATGGCCGTTATCTGGCCTATGTTTCGAGCAATAAGAACAGTCCGGAAATTTATATATATGATTTCCAAACCGGTAAATCTGAGCGTTTAACCCGTAATACCTATATAGACACGGAGCCGAGTTTTTCACCGGACTCAAAATATCTTGTTTTTACCTCCGAGAAAGGTGGTAAACCACAAATATATCGCTATGATCTTGCGGCGAAACAATCAGAGCGGTTAACATTTGAGGGTTCTCAGAATTTACGGGCGCGTTACAGTACCGATGGTAAATATCTGGTGTTTGTGCATCTGAACGAGGGACGCTTCCATATAGCCTCGATGGATATGGCCAGTCGTGATATTCGAATCCTGACGGAGACGGATCTGGACGAATCGCCCTCCATTGCGCCGAATGGGACTATGCTTGTTTATGCAACCCAAAGAGGAAGCCAGGGTGTGTTGGCTTGGGTCTCACTTGATGGCCAGGTCACCAACCAGATGAAATCAGATTTTGGTGATGTGCTGGAACCGGCTTGGTCGCCCTACTTGAACTGAAGATAAATGCAGTTCAAACTAGACACCATGGCCGGACTTAGAATAGAGTATCAGAAATAACATTTAACCTGACAAAAGGGATAGGAATATGGCTAGATCCAAACTGCTCACAGCGGCTGCATTATCATCTGCAATCGTACTTGCATCTTGTGCGGGCAAAACTGTAAGCGATGATAGTTCCGCAACCTCGACGGCAACAACGCCGGAAACAACGACGGTTGAAACGCTGGTTTTAGAAACTGACGATGATGTCGCTTTAAATCTAGAGATTGAGCAGATTGAGCCCGACACCCTGATCGAAGAAAGTGACGAGATGAATGTCGAGATGATTGGCGATCTTGTTTATTTCGATTATGACAAAGCGGACATTCGAGCTGAATTTCGTGACATGTTAAACGCTCACGCAGCTTATTTGCTGGCGAATTCGAATATAAAGCTGGTTTTGGAAGGTCATGCCGACGAGCGTGGCACGCGAGAGTACAACCTGGCCTTGGGCGAGCGTCGTGCTAAGCAAGTTGCAACGTACCTGCAAGTGAAGGGCGTCTCAACCTCTCAAATCGACGTGGTGAGTTACGGTGAGGAAATGCCGTTAGCCCTGGGTAAATCAGAAGCTGACTACGCAGAAAATCGCCGAGTGCAATTTAAATACTAATAAGACCTGATCCTATGATTAAGAAGTCTTTTATAGGTGCTGCCCTCTTGGGCGGCACTTTTGCGTTAACTGGCACGCAATTGCTCGCTGAGGTACCGGTTGTGCGCTCCCAGGCCGATCATGTGGCGTCCTCCGCCAACGTTGTGCCCCTCGCTCGTGAAGCCCGCGCGCCCGCAACAGACCCTGCCCTGATAGAATCTCTCGTGTTTCAGCTGCAAAACATCGAAGCCCTAGTGTCTGAGCAGCGCGGCATTATTGAAGAGTTAAGTTATCAGGTTCAGGTTATGCAGCAGGAGCAAAAAGAACGTTATGTCGACCTTGATAAGCGCATTCAACTCCTGCAGGCGCAAGCTAAAACTGTCGTTGCAGCCTCGGTAACGGCCCAGCCTACGAACAAGGCACTTGCCTTGACTGACGAGGCCATTCTGGCTGAGTACAATTCCGCTACGGCCTTGATGCAAGAGCGCAAGTTCGATCAATCCATTGCCCAATTAGCGGTCTTTGCCAAGCAACACCCCGATCATCCCTTAACGCCGAATGCGTGGTATTGGATTGGCGAAATCCATCTAGTACAGCGCAATGCTGCTGAAGCAACATTGGCTTTCAAACGTATCATTGCTGACTATGCCGGCCATGATAAGGTCCCGGATTCGCTCTATAAGCTGGGTGTGATTGCTCAGCAAGGCGCAGATGCAACCGCTGCGCAAGCGTATTTTGAGCGCGTGTTGACCGAGTTTCCGAACACCCAAAGTGCCAAATTAGCCAAGGCGCGTCTGGAAAGTAATTAACGAAGCGTTGCCTGCTAGTCAGGCCAATGCAATTAGAGGATAGCCCTATGGCCCAAAAGGCAGTGGTATTGCTCAGTGGCGGCCTCGATTCAACGACGGTGTTAGCCCAGGCACAGATGGATGGTTATGAGGTCTATGCCCTAAGCTTCGATTATGGGCAGCGTCATGATTCAGAGCTCGATGCGGCTCGGACAATCGCTCAGCGCGCCGCCGTAGTTGAACACAAAGTCGTTCCGATGAGTCTCCGCAGCATCGGCGGCTCGGCCCTAACCGATATGGCGATGGCTGTGCCAGAAGTAGCCTCCGAGGGCATTCCTGTCACCTATGTGCCAGCGCGAAATACCGTGTTTCTGTCCATCGCCCTAGGCTGGGCTGAGGTTATCGATGCGGATGCGATCTTTATCGGTGTCAGTGCGGTTGACTATTCGGGCTACCCCGATTGCCGGCCTGAATACATCGAGGCCTTCGAGAAGATGGCTAATTTGGCCACCAAGCGCGGTGTCGAGGGTCGGCCGGTGCGGATCCTGACTCCCCTGATCGATCTAACCAAAGCGGACACGGTGCGCTTGGGGGTTCGTCTGGGCGTTGACTACGCAGCGACGGTGTCCTGTTACCAGGCCAACAGCTTAGGCGAAGCCTGTGGTGTATGCGATTCTTGTCGACTACGGATAAAAGGTTTTGCCCAAGCCGGGGTGGCGGATTCAACGCGCTATGTTCGTTAGAACAGCCTTTTAATTCTGCAATGCGTTAGATTTCGGCGCTTTCCCTAGAAAAAACAATAACTTGGGGCATATTTATTGAATTAGGGGTTGCGCCAACACAAAATATCCATATTATATGCGCCTCCTTAGGGTCGTTAGCTCAGTTGGTAGAGCAGTTGGCTTTTAACCAATTGGTCGTGCGTTCGAGTCGCACACGACCCACCATTTTTTAAAGGTGGGACGGGAAGAAAAATAGTAAGGGTAACAGGGTTACCAAGCAAGTCCGGGTCGTTAGCTCAGTTGGTAGAGCAGTTGGCTTTTAACCAATTGGTCGTGCGTTCGAGTCGCACACGACCCACCAATTCCAAAAAAAGGAGAGCTTTCGCTCTCCTTTTTTTATTTCTGTATCAATTGGGCTTGCCGACTTGATATAGCATCCCCTCAGCGCAATAATCTAGTTATCATCAATTCACCTGAATACAACGGGTTAAAACATCATGACCGGAAAAGTCAGCTTAGCAAACCTGAAAATAGATTTTGAGCTTCCCGTCGCACAGCGTGCGAGTCAGCTGAGTCAGGCAGATGTAGTGCGTCACCAAGATGAAATTATTGCCCTGTTGCACGATAACGACGCGTCTATGGTTGCGCACTATTATTGCGACCCGTTGGTGCAAGCGCTGGCCGAGAAGTCAGGCGGTTATATCGGCGACTCGCTTGAGATGGCTCGCTATGGACGAGATGTGAATTCCAGCACCATTTTGGTAGCCGGCGTGAAGTTTATGGGCGAAACGGCAAAGATCTTGAGTCCCGACAAAAGGGTTCTTATGCCGACGCTCGAGGCGACCTGCTCACTCGATCTGGGTTGCCCGGCAGACGAATTCACACGCTTCTGTGATCAACACCCAGATCGCACTGTGGTCGTCTACGCTAACACTTCTGCCGCGGTAAAGGCGCGCGCCGATTGGGTCGTGACTTCTAGTATTGCCTTAGCGGTTGTGGAATATCTTGACCGGCGGGGTGAAAAAATCCTCTGGGCCCCCGATCAGCACCTCGGCGCCTATGTGCAAAAGCAAACGGGCGCAGATATGCTGCTCTGGAATGGCAGCTGTATCGTACACGAGGAGTTTCAAGCGCAGGGTTTGCTGGATATGAAAGCCCTGTACCCCGATGCAGCGGTGCTGGTGCACCCGGAATCCCCCGCGGCGGTGATTTCCTTGGCCGATGCCGTGGGTTCGACCACGGCGCTGATAGAAGCTTCAGCAACCCTGCCAAATCAACAGTTTATTGTGGCCACAGATCGCGGTATTTTTTATCGGATGCAGCAGCGTTCACCGACCAAGTCCTTTATCGAGGCTCCAACCGGTGGTCAAGGGGCCCAGTGTAAGAGTTGCGCCCACTGTCCTTGGATGGCGATGAATGATCTGGAGCGGATTAAAAAAGAACTGCTTCTGCCTGCCAACGAAGTCCTAGTTCCGGATCATCTTATCAGTAAGGCGGTTCTGCCATTGCAGCGCATGCTCGATTTCGCCGATCAACGGAAGCGTCTGTAGCGTCCGTTATAGTCTTTCAAGAGGGTTTTTAATCGGGCGATTTGATTGGTATCGGTATTGCCATCGAGTCGATTGCTTAATAGGACCATAGCCTGTGTTTCCTTGCCCGACTGCCATAACCAGCGAGCTTGCCACTCCACTGCTGAGCCCAGGCCGCATTGGGCCGAGACCTGCTGTAATAGCTCGAGCACATCGAGCGTGGCGTAACTGTTTTCTATAGCCGTTGCGAACGGCTGAACGTTGTTGCAGAGCTTTGTGTCCTTGAGCCGCTGCATGACCTTAAGTTGTTCAAAGTAAGCTGGTAGAAACCCTCTATACTGCGTCATAAGGCTCGTAATACCGGTTAGGTAGCCCCGGTCATCGGGCTCTCGCTGATTTTGAATTTTATACCAGGCCAGAATCAGATTTGGGTCGTTGATGCTGTCGGGCAGCTCGGTCCAGCCAGCCAATGGGTTGGCGAGGGACGGGTCAGCTCCCTGTAGGAGGTTAAATCGAATCACATCAAAGGCGCTAGCGGACGGGCCAGCGCTGGCGGGCTCCAAGCGGCTCGAAGTCCGATTGGTTAAGCGCGAAGCGCGCGTCGAACCGAGCGGGTGGCTGCGCAGAAATTCGTAGGCGTCGGTGGTAAAGGACGTTTGCTCCAATTTTTGAAAAAATGCCCGGCCGCCATTGCCGTTGTAACCTGCCGCGGCCAATAGGCTTTGGGCCAGTTGGTCGGCTTCCAATTCCATCGTTTGGCTGAAATTTAGTTGATTTTGACTGGTCACGGCGAAGGTGCTGAAGAGGGCAGCATTGGCCGCCTCGGGGTTTTCCTGGGCGAGTAATATGGTAAGCAGAATGCCGCTGGCAATGACCCAGCCCTGTTGGCTCTGGTTAGCGCTCAGACGGCTAAAATGATCTAACGCTATATGGGACATCTCGTGTGCCAAGACCGACAAAAACTCACTTTCGCTGCTGGCAAATCGCCAAAGCCCCGTGTGTAGGCCGATGATGTTGCCCGGAATGGCAAAGGCATTGATCGAGTCCTCGCGCATAATGAGAGGGGTGATCAGTGCTGTGGGTCTGGGATTGACCAAATTCAGTTGTAATATTTTTTGACTTAGCCAGTAAGTAGCCCAGTAGTCATTGGTTAAGGCCCTTTGTTTGTTCAGGCTCCGAATGGCGAGGTCGCTGAAATCCTGGGCCATGGGGTTGGTCCAGTCCATCGGCCGATCGCCCAGATCGGCGGACGCCCAACCCGATGTCAATAGGCACAAGATGAGCATAGATTGTCGAAATATATTTAACATGAACAGACACTGCTGGCATAAACTGAGGTGAGTGGTCATCATATAGGGTTAGAAGGGCGTAGTTTCCATAAACTTGTAATTGACACGTAAAAAAATGACACGAATTGATATTGATGCGCGTGCACTGCGTTGCCCGATGCCATTGCTCAAACTGAAGCAGGCCTTGGCCAATGTGACCTTAGGTGATCTGGTCCAAATCAGTGCGACAGATGCGGGGGCTTGGCGGGACATACCGGCCTTTGTAGCCCTTACCCAACACCGGCTGATCGAAAAAAGCCAGACCGCTGACGAATTTTGCTTCGTCGTGGAAAAAGGAGAATGAGTTTGAAAATCTACCGAGTCGTTACTGACTTCTTTCATCGCTATTTCTCCGATGAAGAAGCCGTGATTCTGTTTATCCTGTTTATATTGTTTTTTGTCATAATTTACACCTTCGGCAGCACGCTGGCGCCGCTTTTTACCGCCATTATCCTGTCCTATCTGTTGTCGCCTCTGGTCGACAAATTGCAGTCCTTTAGGGTGCCTCATACCTTAGCCGTGGTCGGTGTCTTTGCCTCATTTTTTGGCGTGGCCATTGTCTCACTACTGGTGATGATTCCCGCCTTGGTCAAACAGGTAAGTAGCCTGGTTGGCGATATACCGCGCATGATGGGAATCTTTCAGGATCAATTAGCCGGTTTACCGGTCCGCTACCCCGAACTGCTTTCCGATGAGTTGGTCAATCAATGGATTGGCAGTCTGGACTTGAGCCAGGTGGGTCAGCAGCTTTCAGGCTGGTTGCCCAGCGTCGTGACCTTTTCATTGAATACCCTGTCGAGCGTCATTGGCGTGTTGGTCTATGTGATCGTTGTCCCACTCATGGTGTTCTTTATTCTCAAGGACCGAGGCCAGCTCTGGCTCACCTTTAAATCGATATTACCGGAGCAGCGCCGGCTGATGAATCAGATCGCACTCGAGATGAATCAACAGATTGCCAACTATATTCGCGGCAAGGTAATCGAAATTCTGATTGTCGGCAGCGCCTCTTTTGTCACCTTAGAGTTGCTGGGCTTGGACTATGCGGCCTTGTTGTCGGTGTTAATCGGCTTTTCGGTGTTGATCCCCTACATTGGCGCGACCGTCGTCACCATTCCGGTATTTGCCATTGGTCTATTTCAGTGGGGTTTCGGTCCCCAGCTCTATTGGGTTCTAATGGCCTATCTGCTTATTCAAATACTCGATGGCAATGTCTTGGTGCCGTTGTTGTTTTCCGAGGCGGTTAACCTGCACCCCGTTGCCATAATAGTGTCCGTGCTGATTTTTGGTGGCATTTGGGGGTTCTGGGGCGTGTTCTTTGCAATACCGCTGGCGACCCTGGTTAAGGCGATTATCAATGCCTGGCCTAGTAATTCGACCCTAGATCCTGTCGAATAAAATAAAACCCCCAGAGGGGCCCCGGCCCCGCCGTTAGTCATTTGCGCCTAGAGGCGTTGCGGTCAGCGATCCGATCATTTTGCTGTGGTAGAATTCAACATAGTCGATGACATCATGCACGTGGGTTTTGATGTTGACGTCGCGCCAAGCCCGGATCAGTCGGCCGTTTTGATTGATCAAGAAGGTGCTGCGCACCAAGCCGGTGATTGGCCTATTAAACAGTTTTTTTGCCTTTAAAACGCCAAACAGGGTGCAGAGCTGGTTATCCTGGTCTGAAATAAGCTCAAATGGTAACGCCTGGGACGCTTTAAAACGCTCATGACTCGCCAATGAGTCGCGACTGACACCAAATAAAAGGGTGTTCTGGCTGCTCAGGCGGGCATAATTGGCGGCAAAATCTTGGTTTTCTATAATGCAGGCGGGTGTATTGTTTTTCGGATAGAAATAAATGACAATTTGCTGCCCGGTTAAGGCTTTTAAGTGCACGTTTTGACCGCTGGTCGCCGGGACTGTGAAATCCGGTACGTAATCTCCTACTTTTAGCATGGTAGAATCTCCATCTAGAATCCTTCGGGTATGATTGGGTAATTTAGTACAGCTTTCTGTAGATTAGTATCAGTATGGCGCACGGCCCGATATTTTCCAGTTTCTGGTTGTTCTAACCCACACGCAAAAGTATCATTAACCAATATATTGAAGAGAAATTATTCTATGATCACCGGCAGTCTGGTTGCTTTAGTTACCCCAATGTTTTCAGACGGTTCCATCGACTGGGACAGTCTCGACAATCTTCTCGAGTTTCATATTGAAAACGGCACAGCCGCTATTGTGATAGTCGGCACGACCGGTGAGTCCTCGACTCTCGATATAGCAGAACATGAGCAGGTAATTAAATACACCGTCGGGAAATGCCAAGGGCGAGTCCCGGTTATTGCCGGAACCGGTGGCAATTCGACCTCAGAAGCCATTCACCTAACGGCCGCGGCCAAGCGGGTGGGCGCCAATGCGGCGCTGATCGTGACGCCCTATTACAATAAGCCGTCGCAAGAAGGCCTTTATCAGCATTTTAAAAAGATCGCCGAATCGGTCGACCTGCCTCAAATCCTCTATAATGTTCCGGGCCGTACCGCCTGTGACATGTTGCCCGAGACTGTGCTGCGCCTAGCCGAGGTGCCAAATATCGTCGGCATCAAGGAAGCAACCGGCGATATTGAACGCGCCAAATATCTTATTGCCCATGTCCCCGAGGGTTTTGCGGTATACAGCGGTGATGATGCCACTGCAACAGAGCTGATGCTGGCAGGCGGCCATGGTGATATTTCGGTCACGGCGAACGTGTCCCCCAGGGCTATGGCTAGTATGTGCGCTGCGGCCTTGGCCGGTGATCGGGCGCTGGCTGAACGCTTGAACATGTCCCTCCAGCCGTTGCATCAACAATTGTTTCTTGAGGCTAATCCGGTGCCCGTTAAATGGGCCCTGCATTTGATGGGTATGATACCAGACGGTATACGCTTACCGTTGGTGCCGTTGGACGGTCAGTATCATGAAGCAGTGACTCAGGCCATGATGGAATCGGGAATTATTTAAGTGATGCGTTTTTTCCGATCTACCCTCTTGCTCCTCCTCTGGCTGTCACTCGCTGGCTGTGGCGGTAATACTCAGATAATTCAATATCAGGCTCCGGACAAGACAGCCGGCGATTGGTATCCAATCCCCACCGATGCGCCCGATTTTGCCGTTTTGCAAGCACCGGTTATACCGCGCCTGGTCGCACCGATGGGGCTCAATGAGCCCGCGGCCCAAGAAGGCAGCCTATTGGTCTCTAAAATGACCGATAGCCTCGGTAATTCCAGTTTACGCTTTAACCGAGAAACCAGTACTACCTGGGAGCTGGTCGATACCGCCCTGACTGAGCTGGGTTTTGCCAATCTGGACAAAGACCGGTCTAAATATCGCTTCGTGATGCAGGCAAAGGACCAAGGACTCGGTCCCATCGCCAAAATATTCTCTAGCAAGAAAGACGAGCTGTTTCTATTGTTGATCCCCCAGGGTACTGAAACTCTGATCGTGATTGAAGGAACAGGTGATGAAATACCCGATCTCACTGAATCCGAAGCGATCCTCAGCAAGCTCCACAGCCACTTTCAGAACCCGGGCTGATTATGCGGGTCACGTCACTCGGCAGTGGCAGCAAGGGTAATGCAACGCTAATACAGGTCGCCGATACCACCATACTGGTCGACTGTGGCTTTGGCCTAAAAGAAATAGAAGGGCGGTTGAGGAGTCGTGGCGTAGAGCCCGACAGTTTGGCGGGTATTTTGGTGACCCATGAGCATTCCGACCACCTCAAGGGCGCACCGATGTTGGCGAATCGTTATGGCATCCCGCTCTGGTCAACTCACGGCACGGCACGGTATTTTAAACGCCCGGTGGCGACGGCACGTCCCTTCCACCCGTCTAGCCGGATCGCCATTGGATCACTCGATATTGAGCCGGTAACGGTTCCACACGACAGTGCCGAACCGTCGCAGTTCGTTTTTCATCACCAGGGCCTGCGTTTTGGCCTTTTAACCGACTTGGGATCGTTGACCAAACACGTTCATCAGGCCTATCAAGACTGCCAAGTACTGATGTTGGAATGTAATCATGATCCTGATATGTTGCAAAATGGCCCCTATCCGGCCAGCCTGAAGCGTCGTGTTGGGGGCGATTTTGGCCACCTGAGCAACGCTCAAGCAGCGCAACTGCTCAAGGGCCTAAACCACTCAGCCCTTCAGCGTGTATTGGTGTCCCACATCAGCGAACATAATAACGATCCTGCCCTAGCCATCGCGACTCTATTGCCTGAGTTGGACGGGCACGAGACAGAAATTGAGATGTTAACGCAGCAAGACGGCTGTGATTGGATAACACTCCAGCCGACCGCCTAACGCGTTGCACGATAGAATTTAATATGAGGATCCACCATGGAAAAAACAGGCGTACTTTATGCCGGCAAGGCGAAAACAGTCCATACCACGGCCGACAAAGACCTAATGGTTCTTGAGTTCAGAAATGACACCAGTGCCTTTGATGGCGAGCGCATTGAGCTGCTCGACAACAAGGGCCGGGTCAATAATCTGTTCAATGGCTTCGTCATGGAGAAGTTACAGGAAGCCGGGATCGAGACACATTTCGTACGTCTGTTGTCCGATCACGAATCCTTGGTGCGCAACCTGAAGATGCTCACGGTTGAGTGTGTGGTGCGCAACCGAGCCGCCGGCAGCCTGGTGCGCCGGCTCGGTGTAGCCGAAGGGATGGAACTGAATCCGCCGATATTTGAGTTTTTCTTGAAGAACGATGAACTGCACGATCCGATGATTAACGATGCACATATTTTGACCTTTGGTTGGGCCACGGTTGAGCAGATTGCCCAAATGAAAGAATTAACCCTGAGAGTTAATGAAGTCCTCAAGACGCTGTTCGCCGACGGCGACCTGATCTTGGTCGACTATAAGTTGGAATTTGGCGTGTTTGAGGGTCGAGTGGTGCTGGGCGATGAGTTCTCGCCAGACGGTTGTCGCCTCTGGGATGCCAAAACCATGGAGAAAATGGACAAGGACCGATTCCGCCAAGGCTTGGGCGATGTGGTCGAGAGTTATATGGAAGTCGGCCGCCGTATTGGGGTTGAATTTTAGGGCTTAGTCGATTTTTCAAAAAAGTATCTAAAGTCTGGGCCGCAAAATTGGCGTGCAACAGATAATTTACCTACATTAGTCCATACTAGAGTTTTAACTGATTAAAATTAAGAGGAACAGACACATGAATAAATGGATCGTTACCGCCGCGATGGCTCTTGCTGTGCCCGGCGCCTCGGCAAAACTGCTGATGTCAATCGATGCTGGCGGCGGCTACACCATGCCCACCCTGTCCGACGATAGCACCTTTATTGATGGCAAATTTGATTTGACCGGCACCCAAAGTAACGCATCGGCACCCTATGGCTTGGGCATGGCTGCGAGCAATGGTTTCTACGGTTGGGCAAAAATTTCGTTGCCATTGGTACCAGATGTTAAGGTTAAGTATGAAAGTCTAGTGTTGGAAGGCAGCAACACCGTAGCCTTTAGCGAAGCCATTTTGGGTGAAACCTTTTCCACTACCGGTAAGATCGATTCGGCGCTGGATCTGTCCCATGTTGACCTGGGTGTCACCATCGGCCTGCCGATTCCGCTGCTTGACATTGATTTCGGTATTAATTTCAGGGCTTTGTTGGGCGGCTTTTCCGCGACTGGTGAGATCGCTGGCACTCAGCAGACCAAGGAAATCCTTTTCCCGTCTGCGACCATTATTCCGATGGGCTATATCAGTGCGGCCGCGACCATTCCGGGTCTGGGTGTTAAGATCGGTGGTGAGTTGAGTACCTTGCCACTAGGCGATGCCGATATATCCGACTGGAACATCAAGGGCACCTGGTTTGCGCCCCTGCCAACCAATATGTTGGCCAAGGTCGGTGTCGAAGCCGGTTATCGGAGTTTCAATATGACCATTGGCGAGACGGTTGGTTGGCTCGACACCGCCGATTTCCAATCGAACGTGACCATCGCCGGTTTCTTTGTCGGCGCCGCAGTGCACTTCTAGGGCGAGTCCTACAGTGTAAAAAAACCCGCACCTGCGGGTTTTTTTTTGGTTTTAGATTGCGAGTGCAGCCCTGCAAAAATGCCTACCGATACTTTTGAAGTACCGACTTTAAATGTTATTGCATGCTGTGAGAGCTGGAGCATAGTTGCCCGCGTACGATGATAGGCGATCTTTTTATCCGCCGTTGAGCCCTGGTATCTGAAAAAAATCTCCCCCTTGGTGTAACTCGGTTATGTCGGCGGTGTCGGCCTTTATCTATTGCTGTACTAATATGGCTAGCGACCGATCGGCTCATTCGCCGCCGACCCAAGCGCGCTTGGGGTTTAGGGGGTTACCGACCAGAGGTTGCTCGCCTCGCTGATGCATTCAGTCGCGACTCGACTCTGGCGTTCGCTGAACAGCTCAACAAGGTTCAAGCGCAGCGGATTTTCATAGTGAAAGATGCGTAACTCGGTATCGACCCGGGTGCACACGCCGAACAGGGCGCCGGCGTTTTGCACCTCGCGTGCGCAGGGCGCCGGCGAAGCCTCTAAGTTAACAGACCCAGAGTTGTGTTGATCGCAACTGCCCATAAGAGTGCCATTTTGCAGTTCATGGCACTGGTTTAAGGCGTTTGAGGTTAGGCCCGTCGACGACGTTAGGCAGCTGCCGTCGCCGCCATAGGTGGCCACGCCATCGCTGTCATTGAACGCCGAGATAACATAGCCTTGGGTTAAGCTAAAGCCATTGACATCGGTCGCCGTTACCACCCAATTGTGGTTGCCGCCAGTGGTGATAGTCGTTTCGACATCCGGGCCGCTGAAGTTCAGGCTGGTACCGCTGGCCAGGGTCAGATCATGGCTGAAGGTCAGTTCACCGCCGGCCACACTAACGCTGCCGAGATCGCTAACGCTTACCTCAAACGGGACCTTGGTGGCCACAGGCGGTCCAACCGACAATTGTAAGGTAATGACAACCGGGGTCGATGGGCTCACCATATCGAGCTTGGCGCTATCTTCTACTTGTTTGGTCGTGAGGGCTACATCAGTCAAGTCGACTGCGTGCAGTAATCGACCGAGCTCGACCTGTGTGACGATCTCGCCGGCGTTATCGATCACGCTTAGATCGCTACTGCTGACCACAAAGGCCAGGATGTCGTGCATCAGATCGAGCCCGTCGATGTTGGGATCGGCCAAATATACGTCGCCAAAAGGATCGCGACCGTCTGGCCACGCGTCGCCGAGCAGATCATCGAGCTGAGCGACAATGGTCTGTTCAACTGTTTCGTCGAAGTCGCCGAGGAGTTTGTCAACACAGGCGGCCTCTGAGGCACACAATTCCAGCGACTGACCCTGTTGACTGCTGGACCATATCTCCAAAACGACATGAGTGCTGGGGTTGATATTGACCAATGCGGAGGTCAGACCGTCCTGATGGCGATAGCGACTGTATAACCTTCGGGCCCCGCCGTCTGGCTCGGGAATATCGCTCCATATCAGTTGACTCTGCTCCGCTGGCGTCGCGAGCAGATAATTGCCTGCAAGGTCGGCTCGGGCGCATGCAGCCTCAACATCAGACCCTAAACAGTTGCTTGACCAGCTGCCGGCACGGCCAAGGGCGCTGGTACCGGCTATTTGGCGATAAACGGTCACTTCTGTGGCCCCATCGGTTGTACTGTTGGTGCCGCTGCCCGCTGGCGGAGCACAGCCAAGTAAGATCGGCAGCACAGCCGGTAGGATCGTTAATGCTGTCAGATACTTGCCTATCATTCGATCAATTCGCACTATTCCTGCCTATTTTTTTTACCCGGACTGCAAAGACTGCCAGGGCGCGCTGCTTGGCCCGTTTCGCCGCTGTTTTTCGACCCCCTTATCGGGGTGGTCACGGCAGTTTACACCCCAATGATCGATTATTTGGGCGTCTTTGTGGCTATTATTTGAACTCCATAACAGTATTACTGCGATCAGACTGCAATAGTGTGCCCTATGCGGGGAGACCGGTTTGCCTGCCCTGATCATGACCTAACTGCTCTGTAGGTTGTATAGTGCCTGAAGTGAGCACCTTTTGGAGAAATACCATGAATTGGACGATCATTTTCCCAGATCAGCCGCTCTTATCAGGATTTGTTCTGCTGACCCTGGCGATTAGCCTGCTCTATTTCGCGCGTACCCCGGTGCATCGGGCTTTGACGCGAATATCTCGCCTGGCGGCGGGCCTGCTGCGCCTGCAAGCCAAGGCCGTTGCGCGATTGATCAATCTAATGCAGATGCGCAATCGCGAAGTGCTGCTTGAAATGGGTAAGGGTCAGCTTGAACGCAAGTTAAACCGGGATTTTCATCGAGTAAACGAGATTGTGGCCAACGATTTGGGGCAATATCCGGAATTACAGAAGAGTATGTCCGGACTGGTCACGCGGCTTGAAGAGGATTATCACCAGTCGGCCGAAACAGCGCCTCCGTCGCCGGATTGGGTTGAGGCCATTTCGGCCATAGTGAACCTAAAGGAAGCCCAAAAAGGTAACCAGGTCATTGTTAAGGTTCTGGATGACCTATATAACAGCTTAGCCGCGCAGCAGAAAAAAACGCTCACTACCTATCGTGGCAGCGTCTCAGCTCGACACCGGCTGTTGCACGGCATGATGCCGCAGTGGCGGAGGTTGAATAATGTCATTGAGCGGGTCGGCGGATCGATGCGCAACCTGATCCTGCAAGCGGAAGAAATTGATAAGAATATGAGCCAATATCGGGAAATCTACGCCGGGTCCGATAAGGCAGAGCGCATGCTTAGGGTGTCTTCATTACGGGAGTTTGCGGTTGCGGTGTTCTGGATGGCCATTTTTGTCGGTGGCGCCTTTCTTAACTTTCATCTTATTTCGCTGCCGATGTCCGAAATGGTTGGCGCCAGTGCTCGCATCGGCACCTTTACCGTTGCGGAGGTCTCCGCCCTGATGATTGTGCTGATCGAGGTGGCCATCGGCATGCTCCTAATGGAAGTGTTGCTGATCACCCGCATGTTCCCGGCTTTTGGCACCCTAGATGAGCGCAAGCGGCGGATACTGCTCTGGACCTTCTTGGGTTTTATTCTGGTGTTCGCCTCCATCGAGTCGGGTCTGGCCTTTATGCGTGATCAGATCGCCAATGACACCGCGGCATTGCGCGGTCTGTTGGTCGGTGGTGAGGCCGTCGATTTGGTCGCTACCGGCACTATTAGCACCATTATTCCGCAAGCCGCGCAGATGCTTCTGGGCTTTATATTGCCCTGGGTGCTTATTTTTGTCGCAATCCCTTTTGAGTCTTTCGTCGAAAGTGGCCGTATTTTGCTGGCCAATTTGGTGATTCAAGTGTTGCATTTGGTGATTATCTTGATGCGCTTGACCGCCACTGTGATTCGTTACCTGTGCGATATTTTGCTCGCCCTTTACGACGTAGTTGTCAGTATTCCGCTCTGGCTCGAACACCAGATCAACAGGCGCCGCGCATTGCTGGAAAAACCTGTCCTGGCCGAGGAACCGCTATGAAAAGGGCTTTGGTCACCCTATTAGCGCTGATGGTATTGGCCGGATGTGCTCGGCAAGGGGAGAGTCCTTATCGAGGGGTCTATCTGTTATTGGATACTTCCGGCACCTATACCGAAGAGTTAAAGAAGGCCCAGCTGATCATTAATTATTATCTGGGTGCGCTCGGTGCCGGTGATTCCTTTGCCGTGGCCCGTATCGATAGCGGCAGTTTTAGCGAAAAGGACATTATAGCCAAAGTCACCTTTGACGGCCGGCCGAGTCAGATGAACGCCCAGAAACGAGCGTTTGCCAAGGTGATCGAGCTCTTTATCAGCTCGGTGGAAAGCGCCCAATACACCGATATCTCGGGCGGCCTATTGCAGGCGGTGGAGTTTTTAAATGAAACCAGCGCCGGACAGAAGTCCATTCTGCTCTATTCCGATCTGCGTGAAGAGTTGCCTGAGGGCTATAACCGAGATTTTAGTTATGAACTAGACGGCTTTCAAGTTTTCGCCCTCAACGTCACTAAGCTGCGCGAGGATAATATTGACCCCGCTGAGTACCTGAGCCGACTCGCGGATTGGCAAGCTAAGGTAGAGCAGGGCGGTGGTCGATGGCAGGTGGTCAATGATCTGGACAGGACCGACGCCTTGGCGCTCGACTGAGCGTCAGGGTCCGGTAAAAGCTCTGGAGCCGCGATCTTCATGACGGTAGACTGTTCGCGAATTTTAGGTTCCGGATGAGCCGGGGCTTGGTCCTATCGTTATAGATGAGTTATTGATTAAAGGATATCGCATGAAATTGAATAAATTAAAAAGTCTGGCCTATGTCGCTGGCTTGTCTCTTGTTATTACCGGTTGTGCACAGGCAGTCGATGCTGAAGTCGTTAGCTTGGAGAGCGATGAGCAGATAGCCTCTTACGGCATCGGCTTCGGCTTTGCAGCCAATCTGAAGCAGCAAACCGCAGGCATCGAGCTGAGTGCCGACGCTCTGATGCGCGGTGTTTCAGACGCGATGACGGCAGCCGATATGGCTGTGACTGAAGAAGCGGTTCAGGCCGCGATCAGCGCGTTGCAACAAAAGCAGATGGCTAGCAAAGCCGCTGAATCGGAAGCACTGTCAAGCGCTGCCCGTGCTGAAGGCGAAGCCTTTTTAGCTGAAAACGGCCAGCGTGATGGGGTTATGACCACCGAGTCCGGTCTGCAATATGAAATAATCACAGCCAATGACAGCGAAGAGCGGCCAACGGCGGAAAACACCGTGCGCGTTCATTATCACGGTACGCTGATCAATGGCACCGTCTTTGATAGCTCGGTCGAGCGTGGCGAGCCGGTTGAGTTCCCACTCAATCAAGTCATCACTGGTTGGACCGAAGGCGTTCAATTGATGGCGAAGGGCGAAAAGTATCGACTCTTTATCCCAGCAGCCTTGGCCTACGGTGATTCACAGGCCAGCCCGCAGATTCCACCGGGTTCTACCCTGATCTTCGAAGTTGAATTGCTTGAAATCATCTAGCTTCAAAGCCTGAGCTAATATACGTCGGGTGTTTGCCTTATTGGCTGCATCCGAGTTAAGGAAACCCCGCATGCGGGGTTTTTTTTTGCTCCACGTTCACCCGAAATGCCCATATCCGTGCCAGTCTGCCGGTCTGTAAATCGGTCTAGCAAGGCGCCTAGTCAAGCGCTGGGCGGTATTTTGCGTGCACAAGATAAGTGCTAAGGGCCACCACCATCAGCACAGTCGGGACCAGAGCGATGCTAATGATCGCGCTCCAGCCTTGAGCGAACAGGATGGCCCCGGCAGCGAGAGAGGCGGTTGCTTGCAACACAAAGATCGAAAAGTCATTGATCGCTTGGATCTTGAATTTCTCTTGCGGCAGATAATTTTGCGCCAACAAAGTGGTGCCGCCGATAAACAAAAAGTTCCAGCCCAAACCCAAGAGCACCAGGGCCCACCAATAATGCAGGACATTGGCGCCGGCGAAGCCGACAGCCGTGGTTAAAAGAAAGGCTAACAGCCCGGCGTAGATAATTTTAAGACTACCAAAGCGGCGGATCAGTTCGCCGGTG